>JAHZIU010000318.1 GCA_022601315.1 Betaproteobacteria bacterium | reverse complement strand
GATTGGATACGTGCATCCCAATCAATCAGCGAGTCCCACTTCTGTACAAATTCATGTACATATTCAGCACGATATTGATCCGTTTCGCGAACTGAAACTGGATCAGAACCATAATCCTGTTTCGTTTTAGTTGATGTATTACCCATAAAGACCTCCGTGACTGTTATTTTAGTTTTGCTTACTGCCAAAATGGCAATACAAGACACCGGAAAGAAAATCCAGAATCAAAAATACTAATTAACTGGTATCAATCTAGAC
The DNA here is from genome assembly GCA_022601315.1 of Betaproteobacteria bacterium. Taxonomy (GTDB): domain Bacteria; phylum Pseudomonadota; class Gammaproteobacteria; order Burkholderiales; family Nitrosomonadaceae; genus Nitrosomonas. The sequence continues at coordinate 3,788 of JAHZIU010000318.1, read as the reverse complement.
CTGGTTGCCCCAAACAAGCTAAAATCGACAATTTTAGGTCGCTTGCATATGCACACATGGCGAAGTAAATCTTCCAAACACGCTAAAACACCAGTTGCACTTACTATTGGCAATTTTGATGGTGTACATCTTGGCCATCAAGCAATGCTTACTCGTCTAATTGATGCTGCTAACAGACTGGGGCTTGCTGCTTGTGCCATGACTTTTGAGCCGCATCCACGCGAATTTTTTTCGCCAGACCAGGCACCTACTCGATTAACCAGTTTGAGGGAAAAACTTGAATTACTAGCAAAATCAAAAGTAGATTCAGTACGAGTATACCGCTTCAACTACAATTTCGCAAAAATCAGCCCAGAAGAGTTTATCTCGCGCATTCTAAACAAGGAGCTTTCTGTTCGCTGGTTACTCGTTGGTGATGACTTTCGTTTCGGTGCAAGACGCGCCGGTGATTTTGCCATGTTACAAGCACTTTCAGCACAAAACGACTTTGAAGTTGAAGAAATGCCAAGCATTGTGATTGATGGCCAACGTATTTCCAGCACAGGTGTCCGAAAAGCACTTGCAGATGGTGATCTTAGTACAGCTAAACAGTTATTAGGAAGACCGTATAGTATTAGTGGACGTGTGGTCCACGGTGACAAACTAGGAAAAAAAATTGGCTTTGCTACTGCGAATATTCAATTAAAACATAATCACCCTCCTCTATCAGGTATTTTTGTGGTGAATGTCTGTGGCATCAACAAATCTTCTCCATCCACAACATATCCCGGTGTAGCCAGCTTAGGTTTACGGCCCACAGTGCATGAAAACGGGAAACCTGTGTTAGAGGTGCATTTATTCGATTTCAATCAAGAAATTTATGGTCAGCACTTACAGGTTAATTTCCTACACAAATTGCGTGATGAAGAAAAATATGCTGACTTAGAAACTCTCGCTCAACAAATTGCTAAAGATGTCACTCAAGCAAAAAACTTTTTCCTAACAGCATAAGAAATACTCGATTAATTCTGAATCGAACAGATTATGAGATAAAATCAAACAGATTTAGAGCTCATACGATCATTTTTCTCAATAGTACAACACAATATAACCAATAAATTAATTCTTCATGACCGATTATAAGAAAACGCTTCACCTGCTAGACACGCCCTTCCCCATGCGCGGCAATCTTGCCAAACGGGAACCGGAGATGTTGAAAGCCTGGCAAGACAAAAATTTGTATCAAAAAATCCGCACTGCCAGTAAAGGTCGGCCCAAATTCACGTTACATGATGGACCGCCCTACGCCAACGGCGATATCCATATTGGCCATGCAGTCAATAAAATCCTCAAAGATATTATTATCAAAAGCAAAACTTTAGCCGGTTTTGATGCCCCATACATCCCTGGTTGGGATTGTCATGGTTTACCCATTGAGCACCAAATTGAAAAGAAACATGGCAAACACCTACCTGCCGACCAACTGCGCAAACTAAGTCGTACTTTTGCCAAAGAACAAGTAGAACGTCAAAAAACTGACTTCATCCGCCTGGGCGTACTGGGCGATTGGGATAATTCCTATCTCACTATGAATTTCCAGACTGAAGCGGATATTATTCGTGCGTTAGGTAAAATTTACAAAAGTGGATTTCTTTATCAGGGCCAAAAGCCTGTCAACTGGTGTATTGATTGTGGTTCAGCATTAGCCGAAGCAGAAGTTGAATATGAAGACAAAACTTCGCCAGCCATTGATGTTGGATTCACAGTTAAATCAACCGCTAACCAATTAATCCAAAATGCTTTTGCTACAACAATTCCAGCTGATAGCAAAACCTACGCCATTATCTGGACAACCACACCCTGGACACTACCCGCTAACCAGGCGGTAAGTGTGCATCCTGACTTTGACTACGAATTAATCCAAACATCACATGGACTACTGATTTTGGCCAGCGAACTGAAACAATCCTGTTTAGAACGCTACGAATTAACCGGTGAAACAATTGCCACTTGTAAAGGCCAAGCCTTAGAACACTTGCCATTGCAACATCCTTTTGAAACACGTGATGTACAAATCATTTGCGGCAAGCATGTCACACTGGAGGCCGGTACCGGATTAGTACATACCGCACCGGCACATGGTCTGGATGATTATTTTGTTGGACAACAATACAATCTACCGAATGAAAGCCCGGTTGAAGGCAACGGAAAATTTAAAGCTAATACCCATTTAGTCGGCGAATTATTCGTGTGGAAAGCTAATGATGTCATCATCGACACACTCAAAACCAGCGAACATTTATTTTGTTTGGAAAAAATTGATCACAGCTACCCGCATTGCTGGCGCCATAAAACCCCGATTATTTTTCGCGCAACACCGCAATGGTTTATTGGCATGAACCTGCAGAATGAAACCGATTCATCAGAACAGAAAGATACATTACGTACGCTTGCGATGCGGGCTGTTGATACCACTGAATTTTATCCGGCATGGGGCAGAGCACGCTTAGAATCCATGATTAAGAATCGCCCGGATTGGTGTGTTTCACGCCAGCGTAACTGGGGCGTACCAATGGCCTTGTTTGTTCACAAAGAAACTCATGTCCCACACTCACAAACACTGGAACTATTGGAACAAGTCGCGTTAAAAGTGGAACAACACGGCATCGAAGCATGGTTTTCTCTTGAGGCTACCGAATTACTAGGTGATGACGCCAAGGACTATAAAAAATTGACGGACACGCTGGATGTTTGGTTTGATTCCGGCACAACCCATGACACAGTCATTAAACCCAATGCACAACTCAAATACCCTGCTGATCTTTATTTAGAAGGCTCCGACCAACATCGTGGCTGGTTTCAATCCTCATTGCTAACAGCTTGTACCATTGATGGTCGTGCACCTTATAATGCACTACTCACGCATGGCTTCGTCGTCGACGGCAAAGGTCATAAAATGAGTAAGTCAAAGGGTAACGTTATTGCGCCACAAAAAGTTATCAATACATCCGGTGCCGATATTCTGCGATTATGGGTGGCTTCAACTGACTACTCTGGCGAACTGTTTATTTCCGAGGAAATCCTGAAACGCGTTGTTGAAAGCTATCGACGCATTCGTAATACACTGCGTTTCTTATTAGCCAACTTGGCTGACTTCAACCCGGACACCGACATGCTTACGGTGGAAAACTGGCTGGAAATTGATCGCTACATGTTAGCGCACACGCAAACATTTCAAAACGACTTAACTCAAGCCTATGATCGTTATGAATTTCATCAAGCCGTACACAGGCTGCATAATTTTTGTTCGGAAGACCTGGGTGGCTTCTATCTAGACATTCTCAAAGACCGCCTGTATACATCTTCTGCGAATGGCACACCACGTCGCTCAGCACAAAGTGCGCTCTTTCATATCACGCATAGTTTGGTGCGCTTGTTTGCGCCCATCCTGAGTTTCACCGCAGAAGAGGTATGGGAACAACTAGTCAGTAACACGGAAGATAGCGTGTTATTACATACCTGGCACGAATTTCCAACACAACCAAACACTGAAGCATTACAACAACGTTGGGACAGAATTCGCACCTTACGAGCACGCGTATTGAAGAATTTGGAAGATGCCCGCGTGCAAGGTGAAATTGGTTCTTCGCTCGCTGCTCAGGTGATAATCCATGCCAATAGTGAAGACTTTGCATTACTCAATTCACTGGGCGATGATTTACGCTTTGTACTCATTACTTCAGAAGCCAGCGTGACACAAGTTAGTGACCCACAACAAGAAGGAATTTCGGTGACATCCAGTCCACATG
>JAHZIU010000317.1 GCA_022601315.1 Betaproteobacteria bacterium | reverse complement strand
TTTGCAGCGTTAATCCTGATCATGGTGCCTTTGTTTGAGAAAGAAGCAGGGCGTTTGATTGATAAGATTCCGGCTTATCTTGAAATGTTCAGGAGTCAGGTCATCCCATGGCTGGAAGCAAGGATGGGTGTTAATTTGCAGCCGGATATGAATGTGTTGAAGCAGGCGGTGTCAGAACACTGGAAAAGCGCTGGCGGTGTAGCTGCCAAGGTACTGCCTTCGTTGACCAGCGGCGGTATGGTGGTGGTGGAATTCTTTGTGAATCTGCTGTTGGTGCCGGTGGTGTTATTTTATTTATTGCGTGACTGGGACCACATCATTAAGCATATTGATGAGATGATTCCGCGTTACTGGCATAATCAGGTCAATCAATTGGCGCATGAAACAGATCGCATTTTGGCAGAATTCCTGCGGGGGCAGTTGGCGGTTATTCTGATTATGAGCATTTGCTATATCACAGGTTTGTGGCTGGTTGGTTTGGAGTTTGCGCTACCTATTGGGTTATTGGCAGGCATTTTGGTATTTGTGCCGTATTTGGGGATGATTGTTGGTCTGACGCTGGCGACTTTTGCTGCATTTATGCAGTTTCAGGGTTGGCCTGGTGTGCTTCCCGTGTTGATTGTGTTTGGTATTGGTCAGTTGTTGGAAGGCATGGTCATTACGCCTTGGCTGGTTGGTGATCGCATTGGCTTGCATCCGGTTATGGTGATTTTTGCGTTGTTGGCATTTGGTCAATTATTTGGTTTCTTCGGCATTTTGCTGGCTTTGCCAGTGAGCGCGGTCATGCTGGTGTGGCTGCGTCATATTCATCAGCATTATTTGGAAAGCAACCTTTATAATTCATAGCGGTGACCATTTTTATGGCAATAGCCGAAATAAAACAATGAAGCAATTGTTGCTGGATATTAAGCCTCCCGCTTCACCGACACTGGAAAATTTCCTGCCTGGGCGAAATATTGAGTTGTTGCAAAAGCTGGAAAACATCGTGTTGCAACAGGACCAAGAACGCTTTGTTTATTTGTGGGGTGGTTTGGGATGTGGCAAGAGCCATTTACTGCGTGCAGTTGTTGATGCTTATTTAGAAAAAAATCTAAAAGCAGTTTATTTTTCATGTCAGAATCAGCCTGAGTTTTTTCTTGGTGAAGCTGTAGATTGTGTCGCAATTGATGATGTCAGCTATCTTGATGCATCAGCTCAGGTCAGGTTATTTAACCTTTATAATCAGTTGCGTGATAAAGGCCGTGCATTTTTTCTTGCGAGCGGTTCAGTGGCAGCCGCACAATTGCCCATGCGGCAGGACTTAGTGACGCGCCTGGGGTGGGGGCTAGTGTATCAAGTACATGAATTAACTGATGAGGAGAAAATGCAGGCAATGAAAAGCCATGCTGCTGAATGTGGATTTGATTTGTCGCAGGAAATATGTCATTACTTACTATCGCATGGTCGACGTGACTTGCCGTCTTTGATGACAACATTGGATGCGCTGGATCGTTATGCTTTGGTGAATAAACGCCGGATTACCGTTCCATTATTACGAGAATTATTGCAGGGAGTATCATGAATTTAGCATTATTTGATTTAGATAACACACTAATCGCCGGTGATAGTGATTTTGAGTGGGCGCAGTATCTGATTGAACAAAAAGCATTGGATCGTGAATTACACGAAGCGCGTAATCTGGAGTTTTACGAGCAATATAAAGCGGGCACGTTGGATATCCATGAGTTCTTGGATTTCCAACTTAAACCATTGGCACGTCATCCCCGGTCCCAGCTAGATATTTGGCGCAGTCAATTTATGTGTAAAAAAATTATGCCACTTATTGCACCGGGCGCAAAAGAGCTAATTGAGAAGCATATGTTGAATGGTGATTTGTGTATCATCATTACGGCGACGAATAGCTTTGTGACGGCACCGATTGCTCATGCGTTAGGTATTAGCAATTTGATCGCCACAGAGCCAGAGCAAGTAAATGGAGAGTTTACCGGTCAAGTTAAGGGGACACCTTGCTTTAGGGAGGGAAAGATCGAACGCTTGGAACACTGGTTGGATGCGAATAATCTAACCTGGTTGTCTTTTCTACAAAGCTGGTTTTACAGTGATTCGCTTAATGATTTGCCGTTACTGAGTAAAGTGACGCATCCGGTAGCTGTAGATCCGGATGCGACGCTAAAGGCTCATGCTGAGGAAAACGATTGGCCGGTGATCAGTTTACGTTAGTTTTTAATCCTCACGCCGTAATTGCGGGAATAGAATGACGTCCCGTATACTGGGGCTGTTTGTGAACAGCATGATCAGCCGATCAATACCAATACCTTCACCTGCTGTTGGTGGCAAACCATACTCCAAAGTGCGAATATAATCTGCGTCGTAGTGCATGGCTTCCATATCCCCAGCATCTTTGGCTTTGGCTTGCTCCTTAAAACGTGCTGCCTGATCTTCTGGATCATTTAATTCAGAAAAACCATTGGCGATTTCACGTCCGGCAATGTAGAGCTCGAAGCGGTCGGTAATTTCAGCATTGTTGTCATTGCGTCGCGCCAGGGGTGAGACTTCTGCCGGATAATCAACAATAAAGGTGGGTTCAAACAACAGATGTTCAGTTGTTTCATCAAATAGTGACAACTGTAACCCACCGATACCATCACTCGGTTTGTAATGTACGCTAAGTGCATTAAGTTTGTTAACCAGGAAATCACGGTCTTTGAGCTGTTCATCGGTATATTCTGGATGGAATTTCCGAATGGCTTGGGTAATAGTCAACCGTAAGAATGGTTTTGACAGATCAATCTCCCGTTCTTGATAGTTTAGTTTTGTTGTGCCGAGTACGTTTAATGCAACGTCATG
>JAHZIU010000044.1 GCA_022601315.1 Betaproteobacteria bacterium | reverse complement strand
GCTGATACCGCCACGTTCCAGAACGCTGTACATAAAGGTATGAAACTGGCCATTGATGGTGCAATTGTTACATTTGGCATTACACCTGACACACCTGAAACAGGTTATGGTTACATTCAGTCCGGCGAGAAATTTGGTCAAGAAGGTGCCTATGAAATTGCTCGCTTTGTAGAAAAACCGGACAGCGCAACAGCACAAACCTATCTTGACGAAGGTTCATATCTCTGGAACAGTGGATTATTCATTATGCGTGCCTCTGTATGGCTATCTGCCATAGGTTCCTGCCAGCCTGATATTTTGGCAGCTTGTCGCTCAGCCTGGGATAAAGGCACTGTAGATGGAGATTTCAGACGCGTTGATAAAACCACATTTGAGCAGTGTCCAAGTGATTCAATTGATTATGCCGTGATGGAACATCTTGCTGCCGGCAAGGACAATCAATTACCAATCGGCGCTGTGATTCCATTATCAGCAGGTTGGTCTGATGTCGGCGCATGGGATTCTCTATGGAAAGTCCTACCCAAAGATGGTGCCGGCAATGTCACACAAGGTGATGTGATATTACATGATTGCAGCAATACACTGGCCATATCAGATAGTCGTTTGGTCACTTGTCTGGGTGTTGAAGACATGGTTGTCGTAGAAACGCCAGACGCCATATTAGTTGCCCATATAAACAACACACAAGATGTCAAAAAGATTGTCGATAGCCTAAAATATGAAGGCCGCTCAGAAGGTCATTTGCATCGCAAAGTGTTCCGCCCATGGGGATGGTATGACGGTATAGATGTTGGCGAACGCTTCCAGGTAAAACGGATTGTAGTCAAACCAGGCGCTGCACTTTCATTACAAATGCACCATCATCGTGCAGAACATTGGATTGTGGTACGCGGTACAGCCAAAGTAACCTGTGGCGATGATATTTATTTGGTACCAGAGAATGAATCGACATTTATTCCGCTTGGCACACGTCATCGTTTGGAAAATCCTGGCTGTGTACCGCTTGAAATGATTGAAGTGCAGTCTGGTTCCTACTTAGGGGAAGATGATATTGTGCGATTTGAAGATGTGTATGGACGTGATCAATAAATTGTAAAAAGCCATTTATACAAATTCAGCGCTCACTCAAATGCAAGCAGTGAAAGAATTTTACAGCACAACATTTAACTGCACTAAAGAAATTCTTCTGCGATGTAGACGATCTACTTGGATGATGAGTTGATTTTTTGGGGCGTCTAAGCACATGATCGAATTATTTATTCGTCAGATAATGGTTGGAGAACTTATCAAAGGTTCGTAAGGTATAATAACGGATTTCTCAATTCTGTATTATTGGAGGATCCTTATGCCCATTTATGAATATGTGTGCAATTCATGTGGCGCCGAGAAAGAGCATTTTCAAAAAATGAGTGACGAACCCATTGTCGTTTGTCCAGTATGCGGCAGTAGCAATTACCAAAAAATGATTTCTGCTGCCGGTTTCCAGTTAAAAGGTAGCGGATGGTATGTGACCGATTTTAGGGATAATAACAAGCCTGCAAAGCCAACCACTGAAAAAACCGCGCAACCCGCTACAAAAACAGAAACGACTCAGGCAACACCTGCAACAACTACAAACTCAACAAAAACAGAATCAACGACAACAGCTAAATAACCAAAGTAACTTTAACAACACAAAGAATTCCAGACTCAAAAATAATATGCGTACAAATTACTGTGGAGCAATTAACACACAATATCTAGACCAAACCATCACACTTTATGGCTGGGTACACCGTCGTCGCGATCATGGCGGCGTAATTTTCATTGATTTACGTGATCGTGAGGGATTAATACAGGTGGTCTGTGATCCGGATAATGTTGAGACCTTCCAACGGGCGGAAAAAATTCGTAATGAATTTGTCCTGAAAATAACAGGTAGAGTACGGCATCGTCCGGAAGGCACTGTCAATACTGCTTTGTTTAGTGGTGAAATCGAAGTATTAATCGCCGACATGGAGATTCTTAATACCTCCCTAACCCCACCATTCTTAATGGATGACGACAATCTTAGCGAGTCCGTTCGATTGGAACACCGTTACCTTGATTTACGACGCCCGGTGATGCAATCCAATCTGCGCCTGCGCCATAAAGTAGCCATGGCTGTTCGTGTATTTCTTGATGAACATGGTTTCCTGGATGTGGAAACGCCAATTCTCACAAAGTCCACGCCGGAAGGCGCCAGAGATTATCTGGTGCCATCCCGTGTCAATGCAGGTCATTTTTTTGCATTACCGCAATCCCCACAGTTATTCAAACAACTGTTGATGGTGTCTGGGTTTGATCGCTATTATCAAATCGCCCGCTGCTTCCGGGATGAAGACCTGCGAGCTGATCGACAACCTGAATTCACCCAGATCGATATTGAAACATCTTTTCTCGCAGAAAATGAAATCATGTCACTGATGGAAGAAATGATTCGCTATCTGTTTAAATCAGTCCGCAATATTGAATTACCCAATCCGTTCCCACGCCTGACATATGCCGATGCTATATTTAAATACGGCACGGACAAGCCCGATTTACGCGTCGCACTGGAATTAGTTGAATTAACGGATGTAATGCAGGAAGTACCGTTTAAAGTATTCCGTGAAGCTGCAGAAAAACCTAATGGACGCGTAGCTGCCTTATGCATCCCTAATGGCGGCAAATTAACCCGTAAAGAAATAGATGATTACACCAGCTTTGTGGCTATTTATGGCGCAAAAGGGCTTGCTTATATCAAGGTCAACAAACTGGATGATGGATTGGAAGGCCTGCAATCCCCAATTCTGAAATTCTTAACGGAAGAAACAATCAAAGCCATTCTAACCCGTACTGCTGCACAAGACGGCGATCTCATATTCTTTGGCGCTGATAAAGCTAAAATAGTAAATGATGCCCTGGGTGCATTACGCATTAAAATTGGCCATGAACATGGTCTTGCTGAAGACAATTGGGAACCACTCTGGGTTGTTGATTTCCCCATGTTTGAACGAGATGAAGAAGAAAATCGCTGGCAAGCACTACACCACCCTTTTACATCACCTGCGGATGGTCATGAAGACCTATTGGAAACTGAACCCGGCAGCGCGTTATCCAAAGCCTATGACATGGTCCTAAATGGCTCAGAAATTGGCGGCGGTTCGGTACGTATTCACCGCCAGGAGATACAATCCAAGGTATTCCGTGCGCTCAATATTTCAGAAGAAGAAGCACAAGAAAAATTCAGCTTCCTCCTGGAAGCACTACAATATGGCGCGCCACCTCATGGTGGTATTGCGTTCGGACTGGACCGAATTATGACCATGATGACTGGCACGGAATCCATCCGGGATGTCATTGCGTTCCCAAAAACACAACGCGCACAATGTCTGCTGACACATGCACCTGGCACTGTTGATGAAAAACAACTCAGAGAGCTGAATATTCGATTACGCAAAACAGACCTGCCCAAGAGTTAGTGTTTTCAGGAAATCACTGATTGATTCTGTATACAAAAAATTATGTAACGATCCCTAAGTACGCATTTAAAATTTTAGAACTCACCCAAATGCAAGGTGCAGGAAAAATTTTCTGCGCTGCAGATGTTTGATATAAATGTATAAAATTCCTGTTTCTGTTCTGGTTCTTATCCACACCACGGACCTGCAGATATTATTGTTGGAACGTGTGGATCATCCAGGCTATTGGCAGTCAGTAACAGGCAGCCAGGAACCTAATGAGTCACTCAGACAAACTGCATTGCGCGAAGTTACCGAAGAAACGGGCCTAAACCCCAACCAGTTTTCACTTATTGATTGGAAAACTCAGAACCAATACACAATTTACGAAGAATGGCGTTGGCGATATGCGCCAGGTATCACGCAAAATACAGAGCATATATTTAGTCTGCGTATACCAGAACCAATACCAATTTCCGTGTCTGCCAGAGAACACTTAGGTTACATCTGGCTACCCTGGCAACAAGCCGCTAACAAAGTTTTTTCAGAAAGTAATGCTGAAGCAATTCGTCTCCTGCCTAGTAAGCCTTCGGCATGATAATTATCTGTTGTTTTAAGTATCTGTCAATTGAAATTTTGACTAAACTAATTACAAACCAAGACGCTATATAAAGTAACTGTTACCAATTGTGTAAAATCTTTCCCCCGGTCAGCGGGGGTCTTAAGTGACGCCCCGCTGACTTTTCGCTGGCTGGGAGTGTTTCCCCGGTATTCGCGAATGAATACCCACTCCCAGCCATAAAATTCTCTGTTCAAAATTCCGCAAGATATATTAGGCCACTACAACCTCATCATTAATAAAATTACCAAAAAACCTCTAGCATTTTCTCTTTCCGAGAAGATCTTCCTTTTAATTTCTGCCTGAAGTAACTGACCGTCATACTAGGCGGGATATCAACGAATAATCGAACGTAATTAGTTGACAGATTAAAACTAAATCCACTTTTCACCTAAAGGTGGCGGCTTTAGATCAGGAAGCAAAACAATAAATTAGCGCTTATTTAATTATTTGAGTGGCGATCGTTTAACGTAAACTAATATTATATTTTTAGTGAAATTTATTTCAAAAATTCACAATAAAACCACCTGGAGAACTATAAGGCAGCGATTCAAATTGCAGTATTCCTAATCATAAAATATTGTCCGCAACACTTCATACTTGCAATAAATCAATATTGTCTTTTCCTAATTTGGCATTCTCGATTAATGACGCATTATTTCTTTGTTAAATAATTATGGATACACCGTTAGAAAAAGATGAGATTATGATTCAATTACTTATATATGGTGCGAAAGACCTTCTAATGGGTGGTGAAGGTCTAACTTATGATGATTTGAAATTAAATCTGCAAGAAATTGGGTACTCAGTGATCACCATTCAAGAGCATCAAAAAATTTGGCAAGTCATTAGACAAGCATTTGTTTACCCGGAAGGAATCGGTGGAAATAGAAAATACTATCTCTCGCTTGAGTCATTCTTTTACTTATTGGATCATATTGAAATTAATGATTTAGAAAAATCATCAAAAAATGCTGCGTGATATCTTATGTAATCAGACAGAACAAATCATATTTCATATACAGAAGTACTAAAAACAAAAAACCGCCACTAAGGGCGGTTTCTAATCGAACCAATCTTGATAATAAATCTATTCAAGAAAATTTAAATACACTGAATAAACTTAAAGACTAACTCTGTAGCACAAATACTTCTGTATTTGTGTCATCCTTGAGCGAGTCTATTCAGCCTCAGACTCAGAAATTATTCTTTCGTAATTTTCCTGCTCAGTTACTGGTAATGCCTGGCCTCCAGGACCACCACATGCGGCTAAAATAAAAGCTAAAGCCAAAACTAAAATTGTGATTTTCATTATGTAATTTCCATTTAAAAAAGTTCTTAAAACGAAGCTGTACAACAACAAATTCCACCCATCAACCAATGAATCTATTGCATAAATCTAACCAACGGGCAAAATTTCTCGTAAAGTATAAATCATATTTTAGTAAAAATGTACTGCTATATACGTTATAGACATTCTATGAAGATTAATTTCACAGAATTCATGTAATTCAGCCTAATCAAAATATCTCTTTCTTGTAAAACGATAAAACAGCATGTGCTGTCTTCGACTGTACACTGTAATCATTGATTTTCTGCTTTTGCCGGTTTACAACTTCCCGATTCACCTGGGTAATAATAAAATTTCATACTTGCATATTTCGCTCCTGATAGCGTATATATAACGCTTTATTTGCACCGATAAAGGAAGCAATAGACATGAATCATGATGCGATAACCTGTGAACAACATGATTTTATTGAAGTGGCCTGTATGTATGGCTATCAACTAAAATTAATATTAAAAGATAAGAAAGTAATGCAAGGCAAAGCCATTGATATCGTTAATTCCACTGACAAAGGTGAATGTTTGGTGATTGATGATAATGTTAATCAACAACATGTAGTATTGTCTCAATTGGCCAAACTAGAGGTAATAACACCCAATGCCAAGTTTAGTGAAGTAATTTTCTAGAATTTCCGGCAATGAATTGGTACGTCAAATCCGCATTGGGGTTTTTCAGTTTTATCTCGCTATTCTTTGTCTGCACGATCATCTTTTTCACGGTGATTATTGATGTCAACACTTTAAAACCGTGGATTACCCAATGGGTAAAAGAAAACAAACAACGCACATTAATTATTGAAAACGATATAAATCTGAGTTTTTACCCAAAATTAACGCTAAATCTTGGTCCCGTTTCCCTGAGTGAATACCAACAAGATAAAATTTTCGCCTCTGTCGAAAAAGTACAGCTATCCGTATCCCTACTTGCATTACTGCGTAGACAATTCAGTGCTGATGGAATAACCATCCAGGGATTTAACACTTCACTGGTTCGGTTTGCAGATGGTCGCACTAATTTTGACGATTTGATTGATCCTGATGAAGAACCAACAACCTTTACATTTGATATTGACTACGCATCAATTGTAGATACGCATGTCATCCTGCAAGATGAAATATCTGATAAGACCTTAACATTTAGTGATTTAAATGTAGAAACAGGGCGCTTAAAGAATGGTTTATTTAGTGATATAAGATTAAATGGCAATGGCCTTTTAGTTGGAATCAATACAGCAGACAATATGACTTTTGATCTAAATCTCGAGGCGTCACAAATACAATTGAATGATGGATACGTGACAAGCAAACCCATCCATCTGCATTTTAATATCACAAACTCAAGAAATAATATCACTGGAAAATTTTTAATATCTGATCTCACGCAGACGGATAACCAGCTTACAAGCAACTCGATTCATTTCGAGTTAACTTCACACCGTGATATACAAATAATAAATGCTTCTGTGGAAGCAACACTCGACGGCTTGACTGATAAACAGCACTGGACCTTACCGGACATTAGCGCAGTGTTCAATTTTAGCAATCCAGAGGGTTCAGGCCCACCCATTAATGGCCGATTGTCAGGCGATCTGGTCTTCAATCCGCTAACAGAAACACTACAAATGAATTACACAGGAGAGCTTGCTGATAGTCCATTTCAAGCAGATTTCAGCTTGATTAATTTTTCTAAAAAAATTCTCAATCTGAATTTTTACATTGATCAATTGAATTTAAATAATTTCATATCGCCGCAAACACCACAACAACTTACAAACAAGAAACAGCCCGAACAATCTACCGATCCACTTGATATCTCATTCTTGAAAAATTTAAATATGACCGGACTAATTCACATTGGTCAATTACAAATAGGTGACATACAATCAACCGATATACAATTACAGATTCAACCTGCCGCCTCAACTGCTTCTACAAAATAATTAATATTTCCCACTAGAAAAAGATGACAACTTTCGCCACACAAATAATCCAATGGCATCATAAAAATGGACGTCATCACTTACCCTGGCAAGGAACCCGTGACCCTTATGCCATTTGGCTATCGGAAATTATGCTGCAACAAACTCAAGTGAATACGGTAATCCCATATTATGATCGCTTTATGCAAAGCTTTCCCAGTATCAAACATTTAGCTCAGGCACCTCTTGATGCGGTGCTGGCATTATGGAGTGGCCTTGGTTATTACTCACGCGCCAGACATCTTCACCAAGCCGCTTGTCTGATCATGCAAAATTATCAGGGGAATTTTCCACAAACCCGCACTTTGATTCAACAGTTACCGGGTATTGGTCGTTCAACTGCTGCGGCTATTGCAGTATTTGCTTATGGCAAATGTGAAGCCATTTTAGATGGAAATGTAAAACGTGTTTTCACACGCTATTTTGGTATCGCTGGTTACCCAGGTGAAAGTAAAACCCAAACAAAGTTATGGAATAAAGCGGAAGCGCACTTACCCGACGACCATCAAAAACATCATATTGCGACTTATACACAGGCCTTAATGGACTTGGGTGCAACCATTTGCACCCAACGCAAACCCATTTGTTCTGCTTGTCCACTACAAAAAAATTGCGTAGCATTTAATGACAATCTTATTGAACAGCTCCCCACCCCAAAAATACGCAAACCGCTTCTAAAGAAAGAAACAATATTCTTAATTCTGTTGCAACACCAAAAAATATTACTTGAGAAAAGACCCGCGACCGGTATTTGGGGCGGTCTATGGAGCCTGCCTGAGTTGGCAACAAACAACAATGTGATAACCTATTGCCAACAACATCTTGGTATAAGCGTCACCGACCCTAGGTCTTTGCCATCATTCGACCATCAATTCACACATTTTAAATTACGTATCCACCCGCAGTTTTTACAGGTCGTTTCACATAGTGTTTCCGAATCATCGCCATTCGCTTGGTTAAAACCGAATGATGCACTTAAATACGCCATCCCAACACCTGTAAAGAAATTATTAGAACAGCATTTTTTAACAGAAAACACTGTTCTCAACCATCAAGTCATTGGCCAGAATAATGCATAACTGGCAGGACTGGCGCAAAAAACAACGCATTGAATTAATTGAAAAGCGTAAAGCTATTGCGCAAGAAACACATCGCCAATGGAGCTTGGCTATTACAACCGCACTTGAAACAAACTTTTCAATTCTTCAAAACATGAAAATTGGGCTTTACTGGCCATTTAGAAGCGAATATGACCCACAACCAATTGCACTGTATTTCAGTAAACTTGGTGCAACACTGGCGTTGCCTGAGGTAATCAACAAGTATGAACCACTTTGTTTCCGGGAATGGTGGCCTGACGCGCCAATGAAAAACGGCGCTTACGGCATTCCTATCCCTGATGACACACCTATTATTACTATTGATGCAGCCATTGTTCCAATGGTTGGGTTCGATCAAAAGGGCTATCGGCTAGGCTATGGCAGCGGTTACTTTGACCGAACACTTGCTACTTATCAACAGCAGCCATTAACAATAGGCATCGCTTTTGAAATTCAGCGGCTGGACAGTGTACACCCTCAACCACATGACATTGCCATGCATTATGTTGTAACTGAAGCAGGTGTTTTCTCAAATGGAAATAATGAATTTGAAACACTCGCTCATAAAAAATAAAAAGTCATACACTTCCGGCACAGGTGG
>JAHZIU010000316.1 GCA_022601315.1 Betaproteobacteria bacterium | reverse complement strand
GGAGTCAACTGGCCCCAGAACGATTTCCGGGACATTAATCATGCCAGGGTCAGATGAAACCTACTTGGCGCATTGTGATATTTCCCAGCACATGGAAAAAGGAATGAAGGCACAGCTTGTTGTCGGCAACGGCAGTGAAGACCTAACCAGTATTCCCGGCATAACACCTTACGCATTTCCCGACACTTATAAAGCCGAGGAATTACCACAAGTTGAGAATGATTCAGATGACGATACCATAACTGAACAAATCACTGATTTTCTGAATGAGAATTCTCCAATGTCATTATTGACATTTATTGGATTGCTTATTGGACTTATCAGCATGCCTGTGATTTTCAGAATAGTTACGCTTCTGCGAAAGAAAGATCCAGAAACTACCGCATAATACTGCGTACATTACGCAGTCAGAAAAACACCAATTAGCTCTGAATTCAATAACTGATTCATGAACTAGCTGGTGTTTTCTTGGTTTCATCTGCTAACCAATAAATACTACAATTAATCAAAACACCATACGGAAGGCATGATCTCGTAGTTCGATTCAATCTGTGCGTACAAAAACAGTTCTATATCCTCCACTCCCCCCAACCTTTTCCCTACCCTGCTTTGTCAGTTAATAAATTTAAGTATAAAAAAAGAAAATAGTTGATCAAATTAATCGGGTATTATATACTTGAGTAAATCAATCGGGTATTTAATGACTATGATGCGCATTTTTATGACTAACCTTGCCCGATTCTTTAAAGGAGCAATTTATGCGATTAACAACAAAAGGACGGTTTGCGGTTACTGCGCTACTTGACTTAGCAATGCAACATAGCAACAACCCTGTAACACTTGCCGATATTAGCCAACGTCAAAAAATTTCTTTATCTTACTTGGAGCAATTGTTTGCTAAGCTCCGTCAATCTGAGCTGGTCGAAAGTGTACGTGGACCTGGTGGCGGATACTGCCTTGCCAAAGACTTGTCCCAAGTATCTGTTGCAGACATCATTCTTGCGGTTGATGAACCGATTGATGCGACACAATGCGGTGGCAAAGAAAATTGCCATAATGAAGGAAAATGCATGACGCATGATTTATGGGCTAAACTCAATGATCTTATTTTTGAGTATCTTGGCGCAGTCACACTCAAAGAACTTGTAGATAATCAGAAGCAAAGCCAAGACGATGGTCTTGTCCCTATTTTTGATATGCGCAGAACAACTGTTGCCTAAAGTAATGTTTAACTTTCAGCAATAACACTATTCATTGTTCATCTAAACGCCTCTAAATGACAATAAACAAAGAACAATTTCAATTAACATCTGTCTCATCAATGAGACAATATAGTTACAGCAATTGTATTTCTGATTATCGAGGCTTTTGTTTATGTTCTAAGTAAGCTGGTTTTGGATAAAAACACATCATAATGAATATTTAATGGAAATAGTGATATGGCAATTACGCTAACAACAAGTGCAGCACAACAAATCCAACAACAAATTGCAAACCGCGGAAAAGGAATTGCTTTACGTGTTGGGGTCAAGAAAACAGGTTGTTCCGGTTTTTCTTATACTTTTGATTTTGCCGATGAGCTTCTACCCGAGGACCAGTTGTTTGAGTCTCATAACACAAACATCGTTGTAAATATTAATAACTTACCTTATCTTGACGGGTCACAAATTGACTTTATTAAAGAGGGCCTCAATAGTTCATTCAAATTTAATAACCCTAATATTGATAACACATGTGGCTGTGGTGAGAGTTTTAATCTAAAAACGTCTGCAAATGCTTAAAAATCCACTACTACAGGATAAATACAGTTCCAATTTACAAACAATTTGATTTTAAATAAAAAATATAACTTCTGTCTCAAACTAAAACTATTATAAAACCAAAGGAATAAACCAAATGAGCGTAGCATTGCAAAATCTGGTTAATCAACCGTATAAACATGGCTTCGTCACCGATATTGAATCTGAAGTTGCGCCTAAAGGGCTAAGCGAGGAGACCATTCGCCTTATTTCGTCCAAGAAGAATGAACCGGAATGGCTTCTAGAATTTAGATTAAATGCCTATAAAAAATGGCTCACCATGTCTGAGCCTGATTGGCAAAATGTTCATTACCCCAAAATTGACTTCCAGGCAATCAGTTATTACGCGGCCCCAAAGCCGAAGAAAAAATTAGCCAGCATGGATGAAGTTGATCCAGAGTTATTACGCACATTTGAAAAACTTGGCGTTCCGATGCATGAACGTGCAGCACTTGCTGGTGTTGCTGTTGATGTCATTTTTGACAGCGTTTCAGTAGCCACAACTTACAAAGAAAAACTGGCTGAAGTAGGTATCATTTTCTGCTCGATCTCTGAAGCTGTACAAGAACACCCTGAATTGGTCAAAAAATACCTTGGCTCTGTTGTACCAGTTGGCGATAATTTTTTTGCGGCGCTAAATTCGGCAGTGTTTACTGACGGCTCTTTCTGTTTTATTCCCAAAGGCGTTAAATGCCCGATGGATCTATCGACTTATTTTCGGATCAATACAGAAGGTTCCGGACAGTTTGAACGAACCCTTGTCATTGCCGAAGAAGAAGCTACTGTCTGTTATCTGGAAGGATGTACAGCCCCTCAATTTGACACTAACCAATTGCATGCAGCCGTAGTTGAACTTGTAGCGCTTGATAACGCCGACATCAAATATTCAACAGTACAAAATTGGTATGCCGGTGATGAAAATGGTGTGGGAGGCATATACAATTTTGTTACCAAACGTGGTCTGGCAAAAGGCGTAAATTCGCGGATTTCATGGACGCAAGTGGAAACCGGTTCGGCCATTACCTGGAAATATCCATCCTGTATTTTGCGCGGGGATAATTCAGTTGGCGAGTTCTATTCAGTTGCTGTAACCAATCATTTACAACAAGCGGATACCGGCACGAAAATGATTCATCTTGGAAAAAACACGCGCAGCACCATTGTGAGCAAAGGTATTTCAGCAGGTCGCTCCAACAGTAGTTATCGTGGGCTCGTACGAATTTCACCCACAGCAGATGGTGCGCGTAATTATTCACAATGTGATTCTATGCTCATTGGTGATCAATCTGGCGCGCATACTTTTCCGTATATTCAAGTACGTAACAATAGCGCTAAAGTCGAGCATGAGGCCTCTACATCCAAGATTGGTGAAGATCAATTATTTTATTTTGCGCAACGAGGTATTGATGCGGAAGAAGCTGTATCAATGATTATTAATGGTTTCTGTAAAGATGTATTCCAACAGTTACCAATGGAATTTGCAGTTGAAGCAACCAAGCTTTTAAGCTTCAAGTTGGAGGGCAGTGTTGGATGATTAATAACAATAGCAAAACAATTCTGGATGTGCGTGGACTATGCGCTAATATTGATAGCACAAAAATTCTTAAAGGCATCGACATAACGGTTAAAAGTGGTGAAATACACGCGATTATGGGCTTGAATGGTTCAGGAAAGAGTACTTTTGCAAAAGTATTGGCCGGTCATTCCGCTTACGAAGTCACTGCTGGATCTGTTCAATTGAACGAGCAAGATTTATTGACATTGTCACCTGAAGAACGCGCATTAGCCGGTATATTCCTGGCATTCCAATATCCCATTGAAATTCCTGGTGTCGCAAATAGCCAATTCCTTCGTCTTGCATACAATACCGTTCAAACCCAACGCGGAAAAGAAGAACTCGATCCACTTGAATTCGATGATTTTGTACGTGAAAAAATGAAGTTATTAGACATGAACCCTGATTTCCTTGATCGCAGTGTTAACGAAGGCTTCTCAGGAGGCGAAAAGAAACGCAACGAAATTCTACAAATGGCTTTACTTGAACCGCAACTGAGCATTCTTGATGAAACGGATTCAGGTCTGGACATTGACGCACTAAAAATTGTCGCTAATGGTGTGAATCAAATCACCAATAAAGACAATGCCACAATTATTGTCACTCATTATCAACGTTTATTGGATTATATCGTACCAGATTATGTCCATGTCATGCAGGCAGGCCGTATTGTTAAAACTGGCGGTAAAGAATTAGCGCATGAACTGGAGACACGTGGCTATGACTGGATCAGTTCGGACAACACAGCTAATGCAGGAGCTACGGTATGAACGATATAGTCTGCCATGACTACTTCGAATCTCTACTGCAGTTATTGCCCAACAAGGACTCGAACTCGACAGAGGCTTTATCCTGGCTAAAACAATTAAAAGCTGATGCGATTGATCAAGTTGGCAAGCAGAGATTACCGACATTACGCGATGAAGAATGGCGTTTCACAGATATTTCGCCATTAACAAAGCTACCCTATCGACCATCACTGGCTGTTTGCAATTTACAACTTGCAGACATTGAACACCTGTTTCTTGCAGAAACAAATAATCGTCTGGTTTTTGTGGATGGACATTATGTACCAGAACTATCTGATATTATTGATAATGAAAATTTGATTGTTGGTAACTTATCAGAACTTCTCGCAACGCAATCTTCCAGTATTCAACCGCATTTAGGACAATACGCTAAATTTCAGGAAAATATCTTTACCGCCCAGAATACCGCATTCCTGCAAGATGGTGCGTTGATATCAATTGCACGCAACACATCAATCGCTGCTCCGGTTCATTTGTTATTTATTGCAACACAATCTGAAGTAACCAGTTATGCACGTTGTTTATTGGTTGGCGATACAGGCAGCAATGTAACCTTCATTGAAGATTTTGTAGCGTTACAAGAAGGCGCTTATGTTACTAACGCTGTTACCGAAATCTGCTTGGCTGCTAACGCACAAGCAAAGCACTATCGAATTCAGCGTGAAAATAATAAAGCGTTTCACTTGGCAAATTGTGCTGTTTCTCTGGCGCATGCCAGCCGCTATGAATCAATCAATATTGCATTGGGCGCACAAATCTCACGTTTTAATTTTGATGCAAAACTGACTGACGAAGCAGCTGAATGCAATATTGATGGCTTAACCTTAATCGCTGACAAACAGCTTTCTGACACCCACACTAATATTGACCACTTAAAACCAAATGGTACAAGTCAGCAACAACATAAATGCATCATTGATGATGCAGCACATGCTGTCTTTAATGGAAAAATTATGGTACGGCCCCAGGCACAACAAACAAACTCTGCACAATCAAGCCGTAATTTATTATTAAGCAGTCAGGCGCATGTTGATACTAAACCACAACTGGAAATTTTTGCAGATGATGTGAAGTGCGCGCACGGCGCCACCGTTGGCCAACTGGACCATGAGGAATTATTTTATTTGCAAAGCCGTGGTTTATCCGAGAATGCCGCACGTAACTTATTAACTTATGCGTTCGGCGCGGAAATCATTAATCGCATTCCCATCTCGTCGCTCAGGCAACAATTAGAGCAAATAGTACTTAAACAAACGCAGAGTCGCTAAATGAATATCCTTGTAGAAGCGTCCCTGGAACCTGAAGTTTCATCCACTTTTAATGTGGAAAAAATTCGTGCTGATTTTCCTATCTTAAATCTTAAAATTGAAGATAAGCCTCTGGTTTATTTGGATAGCGCTGCGTCCAGTCAAATGCCACAACCAGTAATCAATCGTTTGAACTATTATCAAACGGCACAGCATGCCAATATTAATCGTGCGGTTCACTATCTCTCTGAAGTGGCCACAGCCGAATATCAAAAAGCACGTTGCAAATTACAACAGTTTGTAAATGCCCGTGAAGACCGGGAAATCATCTTTACCAGCGGCACAACGGATGCCATCAATCTGGTCATGCATGGTTATGGTCGTAAATTTATCCAGGCAGATGATGAAATTATCCTAACCACACTGGAACACCACTCAAATATTGTCCCTTGGCAAATGCTCGCTAAAGAGAAAGGTGCAAAAATTCGTGTTGTCCCAATCAACGAAGCAGGCGAACTGGATATTCATGAATATAAAAAACTGTTTAATGAACGCACTAAATTCGTTAGTTTGATTCATGTATCAAATGCATTAGGTACCATCAACCCAATAAAAGAAATGATTGCTTATGCACATCAACATGATGTACCGGTACTCATTGATGGTGCTCAGGCTGCGCCACATATTCCCATTGATGTTCAGGAGCTTGATTGTGAATTTTACACGTTCTCCGCACACAAGCTTTGTGGTCCGACAGGTGTAGGCATCCTTTATGGCAAAGCTGAAATGCTTGAATCAATGCAGCCGTTCAAAGGCGGTGGGGATATGATCGCATCGGTTACTTTTGCAGAAACCACGTATGCTGAAATTCCACATAAATTTGAAGCTGGCACGCCTCCCATTGCTGCAGCGATTGGGTTTGGTGCCGCTGTTGATTATATAACGACCATTGGCCTTGAACCGATTGCAGCCTATGAAACTGAGCTATTAAACTATGCGACGATACGCATGCTTGAGATACCAGGTGTCAACATAATTGGCACGGCGGCAAACAAAGCAGCGGTTCTTTCATTTACTATAGACGGAATCCATCCCCATGATATCGGCACTATCCTGAATGAAGATGGCATTGCCGTACGTACTGGGCATCACTGTGCACAACCGGTTATGCAACGTTTTAATGTCCCGGCAACATCTCGTGCCTCATTTGCCTTCTACAATAAGAAAACAGAAATTGACGCTTTGATAGCAGGTATCAAAACTGTACAAAAGGTGTTTTTATAATGCATTCCAAATCACTTTATCAGGAAGTTATACTCGATCATAATAGAAAACCACGTAATTACGGCTCACTTGACCAAGCAAGTCACCACGCAGTGGGCCATAATCCGTTATGTGGAGACCGGCTTGATATTGCATTACAACTGCAAGACGATCAAATCAACCGCATCTCATTTCATGGTGAATCCTGCGCAATCTGCAAAGCTTCGGCTTCTATGATGACGACTGCCGTTACAGGTAAATCACGTGAAGATGCTGAAATCTTAATTGATGAATTTCGTGAAATGGCAAC
Organism: Betaproteobacteria bacterium; assembly: GCA_022601315.1. Taxonomy (GTDB): domain Bacteria; phylum Pseudomonadota; class Gammaproteobacteria; order Burkholderiales; family Nitrosomonadaceae; genus Nitrosomonas. The sequence continues at coordinate 96 of JAHZIU010000316.1, read as the reverse complement.
AGGGAAACTTGATCTAAACCATCCGCATCATCTTGGTCGCCTCACTGTGTTTTCTGGTATACGGGATCTTCCAACACGGGTTAAATGTGCAATTTT
>JAHZIU010000315.1 GCA_022601315.1 Betaproteobacteria bacterium | reverse complement strand
GGTAATAGACATCGATTCTACAAATTCCATCACGACTCTGGAATCAGTAAATTCCATTGCAACACCAATGACCATGACATCCTGGCGACTTTCATACAAAGCGATCAAGTCAGGAATCTCTTCCAAGCACGGCGGACACCAAGTTGCCCAAAAATTCACGATCACCCATTTACCTTTGTAATCCGCCAATGTATGAATTTTTCCTGTCGAATCATGCAATTGGAACGCTTTTACCTCCACACCAAAAAACAGCATAGTCAGGCAAAGCACTACTATTATTTTGCGTCGATACATCAGCACAATCTTCTTAGCGTCATAATCATTCACACCTGCGGATGCGCTCTTTCCAATTTTGAATTCAGTTTATTCAAGGCGCTTAGATATGCCTTTGCAGAAGCCACGACAATATCCGTATCAGCACCATGTCCGTTGACAATCCGTTCATTTTTTTGCAAACGCACCGTTACTTCTCCCTGAGAATCAGTCCCACAGGTAATATTATTTACTGAGAAAAGCTGCATTTTGGCGCCACTGGCTAATAACTTCTCGATCGCACCAAAAGTGGCATCAACCGGCCCACTTCCCTCAGATTCAGCATGCAATTCTTTGCCGTCATCTGAGATAACTAAACGCGCATAGGGGATTTCACCTGTTTCACACTGAATTGCTAATGACAGCAAACGATATCGTTCCTGTAAAATTAAAACCTCATCTGAAACCAAGGCGTGCAAATCTTCATCAAAAATATCGTGTTTCTTATCAGCCAGTTCTTTAAAACGCATAAAAGTGTGGTTCAATATCTCTTCAGATTCCAACTCAATACCCAGTTCCTGTAAACGGCTCCTAAACGCATTACGCCCGGAATGCTTACCCAACAATAATTTATTTGCGCCCCAACCAACATCTTCTGCACGCATGATTTCATAGGTCTCACGATGCTTCAATACGCCATCCTGATGAATACCCGATTCATGCGCAAATGCATTGGCGCCCACAATCGCTTTGTTAGGTTGCACAGGAAATCCTGTAACGCCCGAAACCAGTTTACTGGCTGGCACAATATGAGTGGTATCAATCTTGGTATCACAAGGAAAATAATCCTGGCGTGTTCGTACTGCCATGACAACTTCTTCCAGTGAAGCATTACCGGCCCGCTCCCCCAATCCATTGATAGTACACTCTACTTGCCGCGCGCCATTCATCACGGCACTCAATGAATTGGCGACAGCCAGTCCTAAATCATTATGACAATGAACCGAAAAAACAGCCTTATCCGAATTTGGAATACGTTCACGTAAGGTATGAATTAAATTTCCAAATTGCGCCGGCATCGTGTAACCAACCGTATCGGGAATATTTAGTGTTGTCGCACCGGCATCGATAACAGCTTCTAGAATTTGGCACAAAAAATCTATTTCTGATCGCCCAGCATCTTCTGGTGAGAATTCTATGTTATCCGTATACTGACTAGCCCATTTTATAGCTTTCACAGCTTGCGCAATCACCTGTTTTGGTGACATACGCAGTTTATTCTTCATATGTATGGGTGATGTTGCAATAAAGGTATGAATACGTGCCGCACTCGCGCCACTTAATGCCTCTCCGGTGCGTTTAATATCAGCCTCAATCGCGCGCGCCAACCCACACACGACACTTCCTTTAACGGTGTCGGCTACGGCTTTAACGGACTCAAAGTCTCCATTAGATGCAGCTGGAAAACCAGCTTCTATAACATCCACACCCATGCGTTCCAATTGCCACGCGATACGCACTTTCTCTTCTTTCGTCATGGATGCACCGGGACTCTGCTCGCCATCACGCAGGGTGGTATCAAAAATAATTAAATGATCTTGCATTACGTTCTCCACTTCAGGAAGAAATTTGTAAAAATACTAAAATTCAGATACTAGAATTTTACTGGGAAGAATAGATAAGGAAGGAGATGAAATTTATTTGCGCACAACGCGCAGCAGTAACCCCATTAATTTTATTGGGGCTGATAAATATAGAGAAATGAAAGGACTTAAGAAAAACATAGGCTGAAATATAAATGGTTTTTTATTTTTATGCAATAGCTACATACTGTTAAATCTTAAGAACTCGGCACGCCACCACTTTTCTTACCTTTACCAAAACGCCACAATTTAATGAAATAGCCTGAAAAAGCATACGCCGCAAAGATACAAAATAAAACCATCGGAGGATGACTTGGAATCAAAACAAAAAAGAACAACACTAATAACAAGACAGTAACAAATGGTACTCTACGACGTAAGTTGATTTCTTTACCGCTATAGTAAGGAATATTACTGACCATGGTTAAACCAGCAAACAGTGTCACGATCAAAACCAACCACTGTATATCTGCGCCTTCAATTTCAAAATGTAGCGTTACCCACACCAAACCAGCTATAAGTGCCGCAGCAGCAGGACTGGGCAAACCTTGAAAAAAACGTTTATCTATCACGCTAACATTTGTATTAAAGCGCGCAAGACGCAGTGCTGCACAGGCGCAATATATAAACGCTGCAATCCAGCCCAACTGATTCATGTCCTTCAAGGCCCATTCATATACAATCAATGCAGGTGCCACACCGAATGAAACCATATCAGACATACTGTCATATTCAGCACCAAACTCACTTTGCGTATCAGTGAGCCGGGCCACACGCCCATCCAACCCATCCAATACCAAAGCAATGAAAATAGCAATTGCCGCATGTTCAAAATTGCTATTCATTGCCTGTACGATTGCATAAAAACCTGAAAACAATGCAGCCGTGGTAAACAGGTTCGGTAATAAATAAATACCTCGCCTTCTCAGACGCGTCTTTTGCTCAGCAGACTCCTCAGGTTGAGATTCAGGCATCATTCTTACTTAGCGTTAGACGGCGTCTCAATCGACGTCTCCCTAAGCTCAGCCAAAACGGTTGATGTCGCAAAAACTTTATCGCCTATATTCACGTTGATTTTAGTCTCGAGCGGCACATATACGTCGACTCTTGAACCAAAGCGTATAAAACCAAAGCGCTGTCCTCTTTCCAGATGATCACCAGGCATTACATGGCAAAGAATGCGCTTGGCAATCAATCCAGCAACTTGCACACAAGTCACATCAACGCCACTGTCAGTTTTTATCCATAATGCATTTCGTTCGTTTTCCAAAGATGCTTTCGGCAGATCAGC
>JAHZIU010000314.1 GCA_022601315.1 Betaproteobacteria bacterium | reverse complement strand
AGCAAATGAGCCTGTTAGTGAAGAAGCGATAATAAGTTATTTTGATGAACATCAGGCTGAATTTAGTCAGCCGGAAGAACGCCAGGCCAGCCATATTCTCATCAGCGTTGCAGCGGATGCGCCAGATGAAGAGAAACAGGCGGCACGCAATAAAGCTGAAGATGTTTTAGAAAAAGTATTGCATGATCCTGAGCAGTTTGTTGATCTTGCGAAAGAATTCTCCGATGATCCGGGATCTGCCTTACAAGGCGGCGATCTTGGTTTTTTTGGGCGTGGTGTTATGGTTAAAGCATTTGAAGATGAAATCTTTCAAATGCAACCAGATGAGATTCGTGGTGTGGTTGAAACAGATTTCGGATTTCACATTATTAAGCTGGTTGATATAAAAGATGCGCGTACGCCGGATCTTGAAGCAGTGCGAGAACAGATTGAAAATAAACTTAAACTGCAGATGGTCGGTAGTATTTTTGGTGAGGCTGCCGAAGATTTTAGCAATATTGTGTATGAACAAAGTGATAATCTTGAAGCTGTCGCTGAGCAATTCGAATTAACCATTCAGGAAAGTGATTGGATTAACAGAAGCTCGACGAGTCCTGTAATTCTTGCGAATAATCAATTAATGAATGCCATATTTTCTGATGAGGCCATTTTAGAACAGCGCAATACAGAGGCCATTGAAGTGATGCCTGATACGCTAGTGTCAGCGCGTGTTCTGGAGCACAAGGATGCAACTGCCCAATCTGTTTCAATTGTTCGAGATAAAATTGTAGAAAAATTAAAATCTCAGCTTGCTGCCGATATGGCGATACAAGATGGTGAGGAAAAGCTGTCCCGTCTACAAGCAGGCAATGAGGATATAGTTGGTTGGGATTCCGAGATGTTAATTTCATATATTCAGCCACAAGGTCTTAGTTTTGAAACTTTGCAGGCCATTTTTAAAGCCGATGTGAGTAGGTTGCCGGCTTATTCCGGTGTTGTAAATGCGCAAGGCGGATATAGCCTAATACGTATTAGTACAGTCGTTGAACCAGAAATGGATGATGAAGAGAAGCGCGCTGACTTTAGAAAACAACTGCAGCAGATGGTAGTGCAAGAAGAAATGTCATCGTATCTTGCTGGACTTAGAGAACGGTATGATGTCACGGTTAGAGGTGAAAGCTTCTGATTCTAATAAGTGGTAAAACAAAATTACAAAAACCTGTCAACTTAATCTGACAGGTTTTTTTGTGTCAATCCAAATCAAAAGCAACGGTATTGAACCCGGCATCGACGTAGGTTACTTCTCCTGTAATGCCACTCGCCAAATCGCTACATAAAAATGCGGCAACATTCCCCACTTCATCAATGGTTACATTGCGCCGTAGTGGAGAAACTTTCTCCGTATAGCCAAGTAGCTTCCCAAAATTGCCAATTCCGGATGCAGCAAGTGTTTTAATCGGCCCAGCGGAAATCGCATTTACGCGTATGCCTTTAGGGCCAAGACTGGATGCCATAAAACGTACGTTGGCTTCAAGACTCGCTTTTGCCAGTCCCATGACATTATAGTTGGGCATAACACGTACAGCACCAAGATAGCTTAACGTTAATAATGCGCCGTTTCTATTTTGTAATAATGGTAGCGCCGCTTTAGCCATCGCTGCAAAGCTATATGAACTAACATCATGTGCAATGTGAAAAGCTTCTCTATTGACTGTTTCAAGATAGTCACCAGCTAAAGCATCTCGAGGTGCAAAGGCAATGGAATGAATAATGCAGTCCAGACCATCCCAGTGCTTTTGAAGCGCTTCAAAACATTTTGCAATTTCATCGTCATTGGTGACATCGCAAGGGAATAGTAAGTTGCTGCCAAAGTCAGCTGCGAGCTTTTCTACGCGTTCACGTATGTCTTGTCCCTGATAAGTAAAGGCAAGCGAAGCGCCTTCACGTTGCATTGCTTTGGCAATGCCATAGGCGATTGAACGGTTACTGAGCAGTCCTGAAATGAGTACATTTTTATTAGCGAGAAACCCCATGAAATTTCCTTGTAAAATTGTAATTATTGATGAATTATAGCTGAAGCGCGACTGAACGTGCAGGGGTGCAGCGAAATGGGGTATTTTTGCAGAACATTTATCACAAACTGATTATTTCCGATAAACTATGTGTGTAATGAAAAAAAATATTCAAATGCGATGGGTTTTGATTTTGTGCGCTACTTTAATATTTGGATGTAGTGGAGCAAACTGGAATAGCCCATACCAAGATCAGGATACAGGGAAGAATATTCTCTATAATGTGTTTTCTGAGCGTCCCAAGCATCTAGATCCGGTGCAATCATATAGTGCAAACGAAATTCAGTTCACAGCGCAGATTTACCAACCACCATTGCAGTATCATTATTTAAAGCGCCCTTTTACGTTGATTCCTGCGACTAGCGTTGAAATGCCGATAATAAAATACTTTGATCATATGGGAAGTCAATTGCCGGAAAATGTTTCGGCGGAAAAGATTGATTATAGTATTTACGAAATTACAATTAAGCCTGGTATTCTCTATCAGCCTCATCCAGCCTTTGCTGTGAATGATCAGGGCCAATGGTTGTATCATGATTTAGATGAACAAAAGCTAGCGTCAGTAGATACATTGTTTGATTTTGAACATACGGATACGCGTGAGCTCACAGCAGCGGATTATGTCTATCAAATTAAGCGCCTAGCGCATCCTAGCGTACATTCGCCCATCTTTGGGCTGATGGCGGATTACATTTTTGGGTTAAAGGAATATGCTGAAGTACTGAGAGCAGCCGATGTCGCATTGCCTGAAGATGAGGAATATTTAGATTTGAATAAGTATACGCTTATCGGTGCACAGGTTATTGACACCTATACTTACCAAGTAAAAATAAAGGGTAAGTACCCACAATTTATTTATTGGCTGGCCATGCCATTTTTTGCACCAGTTCCATGGGAGGCGGATGTTTTTTACTCACAAAAAGGATTGATTGATAAGAATATAACACTTGATTGGTATCCGGTTGGCACTGGTCCTTATATGCTGACTGAAAATAATCCGAATTTGAGAATGGTTTTAGAAAAAAACCCAAATTTTTATGGTGAATTTTATCCAATGGAAGGGATGCCTGGCGATGCAGAGCACGGTTTGTTAGAAAATGCGGGAGAAGCATTGCCATTTATTGAGAAGGTGGTTTTTACACGTGAAAGAGAGAGTATTCCGCGCTGGAATAAGTTTTTGCAAGGTTATTATGATGCCTCAGGTATTGGGTCGGACAGCTTTGATCAAGCAGTACAGTTAGT
>JAHZIU010000313.1 GCA_022601315.1 Betaproteobacteria bacterium | reverse complement strand
TGGATGATCAGAGAATGCCAACCTGTCGAATAAGTTTCATAACCGGGTGCGGATGCATGGGCAATACAACATTTTGACCCATTGTATTCTCCAATGATAAATCCTTTTGCTTCTGCAAACAGCTGCTCTCTTTCCTGAAAATCGATCCGGTCCTCTAGTGTTTTGTGATCCGAGTCGGCAAGAATAAGTCCGCTATCATCAACAATACACAACCGGCTTCTTTTCCGCTCATCTGCGCTTAAAGGAACATTTTCAAGAATAGTTTGCGCTAGGTCTTCATACCGAAAAATAATACCCAGTGCGCCGATTATTTGACCGTTTGCACTACCTTGGTCACGTACTGCTGTGGTGTACACCAGAGCCAATTCGTTATCGACTAATGGCGAACGATGCACAGTTTCCCATGCATATGCTTGGCCTGACGCGCACTTCATCGCTTCTTGAAACCATTTAGCATCGGAAACATTCTTACCCATGGATTGGTATTGGTTTTTGAAGCCATTAGCAATAACGTTTCCTTCGCAATCACATAAAACAAGATCAAAGTATACGGTGTAAGAATCTAAAATAACGCTTATTCTTTCACAGGCGGTAGAAATGGCTTGAGGGGTTTTTTCAGTTAATGCCTCAACCATGCTATTGTCGGTCGCCCACCAACGGACATCACAAGAGCGCTCATATAGATTGCGATCAATTAAATCGATATTCGTAAGCGCTAGATCGGATAACCGGGTTCCTCTAAAGCTCGTGGAGATATGTTCGTTGATTCGGGCAATCTCTTTGAAATCATTGGAAGATTTCTTTTCAAGTGCCTCAACGAGCACTGATATTGCATTAGATAAGGTACCCATTTCCGAAGCAACTACTGAGAAAGCTGCGCCGGCTTTTCCTGCCCGGGCAGATTCAATTTTGGCATTGATGGATAAAATATTTGATTGGAGATTAATTTGTTCGATGTCTCGGATGACCTTATCCAAATTAGCTGATAATTCAGTAGTTAAGATAGTAATACGCTCCGGGCTAATATCTTCATTGTCGTGGCATTCTGTTTTCATATTGGTGTATTATCAATTGGTTAAGTTTGTTTTGGTAAAAGATAGTTGTAGCTTCATTGCGTCGGATTATAAGAAGCATAACCATGCTTTTAGTCTGACATAAGATGATGGAATTTCATCTTGCAAATTAAGCTATAAATAGCCGTCAACCAAATAGAATAGCTTCAATGTCTAAACTTTGAAATTAAGGCATTAATCACTGACGTAGGAGTCAATCTGATGTTTTGACGTCTGTTGTTTGCGTAGAATATAGTTAATCTTTATTTGCTTATTTTTCTATAATCACGTCGGTATTCGGCGGGTGTGGCCGTAAAAAGTCTCTTAAAAGATCGACCAAATGCTGCTTCGGATTGATAGCCGATGCTCTCGGCTATATCTATAATTGGATTGTCCGATTCTATCAAAAGGCGGCGGCTTAGTTGCATTCTCCAGTATGTTAGATATTGCAGTGGCGTCATCCCAACCAGGCTTACAAATCGATTGACAAAACCCGTGCGTGATAGATTGGCAATGGCGCACATTGCACTTAAGGTCCATGATTTTGCAGGACTGGAATGTAGAGCTTGTAATACCTTCAACACTCTTTGATCTCTCATTGCATTATAAAATGGAATATCAATGTTACTTGAAATTAAATAGTCTCGAATAGCATAAATCAGTATGGATTCAGATAGTTTTAGTGTGATTTGTTCGTGTCCCGGACGATTTACTTCAGTCTCAACACCAATCATGTTTAGTGTGTGTTCAAGCCAGGTTCCTGAGGTCTTTGAATACTCTATATGAATATGGTTAGGTAACATGGAAATTAGTGGGTGGGACGCATCTTTTTCAAATGACCAATGTCCGCAGATTAGTTGAGTATCATTTCCCAAATTTTTATTGCCGTAAATAAGAACACCTTCACCGGCGTATGTCGATGTAGCATGTTCGAGTGATTTAATCTCCGCATCAATTGGATCGAAGATTGCGTGTTCCATTCCATGGGGAATTATGGCAAGATCACCTTGATGTAATAGAACTTTTTGATCACTATCGCTCACTGATAACCAACAACGGCCACGATGTACAAAGTGAAAGCGGGCCACATTCTCGTAAGCAGGTACACAAATCCCCCAGGGAGCATGAAACTCTGTTCTGAAATAAATGGTACTTTTTAGTTTTAGTAAACTAAGTACATCACTAATAATATCCATTGCGCAGGTATTCCATTAAAGATTTACATTACTTTAACAGTATAAATCGATATTTCAATAAATATGTACGATCGGTCAAGAAAGATGTTATTTCGGTTATTAGTAATAGAAATATGTAAAGCTATACTTGTCTTAGAGGTCAGCCTCTAAATCGATAAAACTTTAACTGGAGGATATATATTATGAATTATCATTTAACATTAATCGCCATCTTGGCTGCTACACTAACTGTGGGGTGTGCTACTGCAGCAACTAAAACACCTGCGGAGCTTAACGATCTGGAAATCGCACATGTCGCCTATATTGCAAATAATATTGATGTTCGATACGCACATCTTGCATTGGCAATTTCAGACAACCCAAAGATACATGAATTTGCCAATGCGATGATCCGTGATCATAAAGCAGTGAATGTGCAAGCATTGGCTTTACTGGAGAAGCTTAATGCGACGCCACAAGATAACTTTCTAAGTAAACAATTAACTGGACAGTCGAATGAATTGGTGAATGAAATGAGGCAGCTCAGCGGCGCTGCGTTCGATGCTCGATATGCAGATAATGAATTGGGTTATCACAAGGCAGTAAACGATATCGTTGAGAATAGCTTTATTCCAAATATTGAAAATTCCGAAGTAAAAGCCTTATTCAAAAAAGCACTTGCCATATACAAGGCACATGAACAGCATGCCGAGAAGATGGTTGCCTCTCTTAAGTAATGCTTAGGTTTAAGCAAAATAAATGGAATAACGTTACCGTGGCGATAGTCACGGTAATGGCATTGTTCTTTACTCCGTTTGAAAGTATTTCTGCTGAGGAATATCCACAAACTCATGTCATTGCGATTGAGGATCTAAAATTTATGCCCCAAGAAATTAATGTTAAGCCTGGTGATATTGTGCAATGGGTCAACTTTGATTTTATACCGCACACTGCAACAGCGAATGATCATGTATGGAATTCAGATATGATTGGCGCACAAGCAAGCTGGGAAATGACCGTTGATAGAGATACTTTTGAAGGTTACTTTTGTGTGTATCACCCAGGTATGCAAGGTAAAATTAAAATAATTACAGAATCCCTTGCTAAAGCTCAGCAACTGCAATAGAAAATTGTAAAAGTTGTGTGATTGCCACTTGTTGACTCTTATTATGGTAGATAAGGCAGGTGAATGATGAGCTATTACTAATTCAAGACAGCCATCATTGGAAAATCGTATAATCAATAATTATCAACCTATCTTCACACACAGATGCACACGGACTGGCAACAATTTTTGTGGAAACACAATGCAACAATAGAAAATAACTGTGTAATGCATTATGGGGATTGTGCTGCGGAACTCAGCCATACGCGTACGGCAACCATAATGACTGACTTATCTCACCAGGGTTTAATTAGTTTTTCGGGTGAGGATGCGCAAACATTTTTGCAGAATCAACTAAGCTGTGATGTCAATGAAGTGCATGCAACCCAAGCACAATACGGTAGCTATTGCACTGCCAAGGGACGCATGTTGGCAAGCTTTTTATTATGGCAAAAAGACGGTTGCTTCCTGATGTCTTTACCCGCTGATTTATGCCCATCTATTCTGAAACGACTGTCGTTATTTGTGCTGCGTGCGAAGGTTCAATTGGCTGATTGCAGCGACCAATGGATACGTATAGGATTGGCTGGCAGCCATGTTAGGGAAATAGCAGAAGAAATCTCAGGCACAAAGTTGAACTTGAATCAGCGCCTAAATGTCGTGCACGATGCGCGAACCAGTTTGATTTGCCACACACAGAATCGATTTGAATTTGTGACTTCAATTGAAAATGCACAAATATTGTGGGAACAGCTTAACAAACAAGCCAAACCCGTGGGTGCAAATTGTTGGGATTGGCTGCAAATACAATCGGGTATTCCAATTATTCTACCGGCCACACAGGAGCAATTCTTGCCCCAAATGGTTAACTTGGATGCGCTGGGTGGCGTCAGTTTCAAGAAAGGCTGCTACCCAGGACAAGAAATTGTTGCGCGTACCCAATACCTGGGCAAACTCAAGCGTCGTATGTTCTTGGCCCATATTTCCAGTACTACACTTGTTGCACCAGGCGATGACTTATTTGGGGTTGATATGGCCGAACAATCTTGTGGGAAGATAGTGAATATAACCCTTTCACCCGATGGCGGTTATGATGTGCTTGCAGTTATTCAGAAAAGTAGTGTTGAGGCGGGAGGAATTTTTTGGGGAAGTTTGGATGGGCCTGAATTAAAAATCATTGCATTACCCTATCCGCTCGAT
>JAHZIU010000043.1 GCA_022601315.1 Betaproteobacteria bacterium | reverse complement strand
GTTGCTGTTCCTTGATACGATTCTCCATATCACCTCGTGCACAGTAAAGCCTGTCGTAAAGAGACTGCGGCTTACCTTCCAGATTGGTTACAACATAACGTGTATTGCTGCCTTTCTCAGTATATTCAATTTTAGCAATGATGCGTCTTGAACGGCGCCAACTTTTGGCGGCATACTGGAATTCTTCAAACCTGCGCACTTTCTCATTCGTTTCAGAAAAATGCTTCTCTGCTTCTTCCTGCCATGATGTGGTGACGGTATTGAGTCTCTTATTTCGAACGATGGTTGTAGTGGATAAGTGCATTCAATCCAAATGAACAATTGAAAGTTTACTCTTTATATCAACATCATCTTTGCTATTTTGTTGCAACCAGGCAAACATTTGTTCCGCAGGTAAGGGCTTGCAAATATAGTAGCCCTGACCGTAACGACAGTTAAGCTCTTTTAATCGTTCGAGGCTCTCTTTTGTTTCAATGCCTTCTGCTACAACAGCCTGGCCCAAATTGTGCGCAATATCGAGAATTGAACGGACAATAACTTCATCACTGCGATCATCAAGCATATCGATAACAAATGATTTATCAATCTTTATTGTTTGAGTAGAAAGTTTCTTTAAATAAGCAAGAGAAGAAAACCCAGTACCAAAGTCATCAATAGATACTGAGACACCCAGTTGGTTTAACTTTGAAATTAAGTGATGGGGTTGATTCGATTCCAGCATCATACTACTTTCAGTAATTTCAATATTCAATTGACTTGGCAACACGGCATGTTTGGTTAAAAACTTACGCAGCTCTTTGATCATACTATCATCTTGCATATCTCTGGCCGATAGATTAACTGACAAAATAAAATCCAGGTTTAATGTCTGCCATTGCGCACATTGTGCGATGGCAGTATCTAAAACCCATGCAGATAACTGTTTAATCAGACCGGATTTTTCTGCAATAGGAATAAATTCATCTGGCGGAATGTGACCAAGTTCTTCATCGTGCCATCTTGTCAATACCTCAAGCGCATGTATTTCCCCAGTTTTTAAATTGATAATTGGCTGGTAATACGGCGTTAATTGATTATTTGCAATGGCGGTACGCAGCTTTCCAAGCACAACCAATCTCGTCAACGAGTTTTTGTCCCGACTCAAATCATATACTGAGAAACCCAATGAATTCCGTTTTGCAATATACATTGCAACATCTGCTTTTTGTAATAACGATTCACCGTCCGTTCCGTCCTCAGGATGTTGTGAAATACCAATACTAATACCAATATGAAGTATATGTTGGTCAACAGAGAACGGTTGTTCCATTGCATTAATAATGCGAGTGGCAATTAGCTTTGCGTCGTCAAGATTTGCGCTGGGAAGAATAACAGCAAATTCATCTCCACCTAATCGTGCAATCATATCGATTTCTCGAATTGATTTTTTTAATACCGGTACGATAGATTGCAATAAACGATCACCATAGTAGTGACCCAAAGTGTCATTAACTTCCTTAAAGTTATTTAAATCCATTAGCATAACTGCTAACGGTGTATTACTTCTTTTGGATGTAGCAATGGCCCCTGTCATAGCCTCATTCAACAGGACCCTATTGGGCAAATTAGTCAATGCATCATGCAGTGCATGATGTCGTTCTAATAGACTTATTTTCTTTATCTGTTTAATACTTTGCAAGCTTAACTTCATGACTGCCAGGACAAAGCAACTTCCACTGAATAAGATTATAATGATGACGGTGTCTATGCTTTGTATACCAGACAGCATTAAAGTATAAAAATAAACGCAGTAACCCAATATAAATAAAATGATTAGAAAACCTAATCCTTTCCAGGCATACTCCTGACCCAACGAACCCTGATCTTTGCAAATAATTCGGATTGGATGTAAAGCTGCAATCAACAATCCAACGCTGATTGGCATAATAATTAACAATGTTAATTCAAGCAAAATACTTACTCACATTTATTATAATAATTTTCCAAAAAACTACTCGATCTTGACTTCAAGCGCCATCTAACTGAGGATTCTTAGTCAAATGAACGGTAGATTTAGTTGTGTACAGTGTGCTTCGTTGAAGGAAAATTGTTTACTGTGTCTCGTAATAGATTATGTTTTCCACAACACAGGATTTAATAACAAGAAATTAAAAAGGCTTGTATAGTCACAATATTATCCACACCTATTTTTCAATTTTTATTTTCCACACAGCCCTTGCATTATTTACTTCCAAAGAAAAAAACCAGATATTTTCTATTTTATAAATAATATATGAATTACTTGTTTTAACTGTTCAAAAAAAGAGATGAAAAACAATCTTATCCCGCATTATAAAACACCATACAAAGCACCTTCCTGGCTACCGGGTGGTAATGCTCAAACAATTTATCCTTACCTCTTTAAACCGACAACGGTACCCATTACATATCGACGCGAACGTTGGGAACTTGATGACGGAGATTTCGTTGATTTAGACTGGGTTGACGGGTCTGCTGATACACCGCTTGTAGTCATTTTTCACGGTCTCGAAGGGGGTTCAGATAGTCATTATGTATTGAGTACTGTAAACCATTTGAGTAAATATGATTGGCGTTGCGTTATCATACATTTTCGTGGTTGCTCAGGAACACCCAACCGACTTGCGCGTGCTTACCATGCAGGTGATTCAGCAGAAATAGACTGGATGCTTAAGCGTGTGGCAGACCAAACCCAGGCTCACGAAAATAACCAACCAATTTATGCCATTGGTGTATCTCTGGGTGGTAATGCACTATTAAAATGGCTAGGAGAACAAGCACAAAATGCGAGTAAAATATTAGCGGGCGCCGCCACTATTTCCGTTCCATTGGATTTGGCTGCGGCAGGTGCAGCACTTGATTCAGGTTTTAACCGTGTTTATACGCGTCATTTTTTAAATTCGCTTATCTACAAAGCCAAGGTGAAACTTAATCAATTCCCTGGCTTATTCGATACAAAAGCACTTAATAATTGCACATCAATTTATCAATTTGATAATTTAGTCACCGCACCATTACATGGATTTCGCAACACAGATGAGTACTGGCAACTTTCGAGTAGCAAACAATGGCTTACACATATTCGTATACCCACGGTAGTAATTAATGCACGTAATGACCCATTTATGCCATCCTCAGCACTACCTGGTCCCCAAGAGGTTGCGACAGCAGTGACATTAGAATTCCCTGAAGAAGGTGGGCATGCCGGATTCATCCACTCACCCTTCCCTGGTAAACTTGATTGGTTACCTCAAAGGATCATCAGTTTCTTTCACTATGACTGCACATAAGAATTTTAGAGCGCCAAGCAGCATGAAATTAATTTTCACTATAATGGAAATTTTGCAACAAATTTAAAGAATCAGAAAAATAACTTTTGCTTGTAACCATGACGCCAACAGAACCTGCTTTTATTCATTTACGTTTACATAGTGAATTTTCCATTATGGACAGCACTATTCGTATCAATGAGGTGCTTGCAAAAGCAGCGGCTGACAATATGCCTGCATTGGCACTCACTGATCTTTCTAATGTATTTGGCCTAGTAAAGTTTTACCAAAGCGCACATAAGAATGGTATCAAACCAATCATTGGTTGTGACGTGTGGATCAGTGGCGAAACTGATCATGATAAACCTTTTCGGTTATTATTATTATGCCAATCATTTTCCGGCTATCTATTACTATCACGTTTATTATCAAGCGCATATCGTGAAAACCAACACCATGGTAGGGCTGAAATAAAAGCATCTTGGTTCGATGCTAATGAATACGGCACACATGATTTAATTGCATTATCCGGTGCACGTTTTGGTGATATTGGGCAGTCCATATTGCAAAATAATTTACAGCAAGCAGAATTTCAGTTACAAAAATGGGCAAAATGTTTTCCTAATCGATTTTATGTAGAAATACAAAGAGACGGGCATCAAGATGACGCGATACTTGTACAAAAATCTTTACTATTAGCAGAAAAATTCGATTTGCCTGTTGTTGCCACGCAATCCATTCAATATCTTGAAGCAAATGACTTCAGGGCACATGAGGCAAGAGTGTGCATTTCAGAAGGCTATATGCTGAATGACCGACGCCGACCAAGAAATTTTACGCAGCAACAGTACTTTAAAACACAATCTGAGATTTCCAAACTGTTCGCTGATATCCCAACAGCACTAACCAATAGTGTGGAAATTGCAAAACGATGCAATCTTGAATTGGAACTTGGTATTAATCGACTGCCAATATTTCCAACACCAAATAATGAAAGTCTCGAAGACTATTTACACCATCAGGTTATTGCTGGGTTAGAAGAACGTATGCTCAGTCGTTTTCCTGATTCTGATGAACGTACTCATCAATTACCCAAGTATCAGTCTCGCCTGGAATTTGAAGTCAAAACCATTATTCAAATGGGGTTTGCCGGCTATTTCTTGATTGTTGCAGACTTTATCCAATGGGCAAAACTCAATAATGTGCCCGTTGGGCCGGGGCGAGGGTCAGGCGCAGGATCTTTGGTCGCCTATTCTCTTGGCATAACAGATCTTGATCCGCTACGTTATGACCTACTCTTTGAGCGTTTCCTTAATCCTGAGCGGGTTTCAATGCCTGATTTTGATATCGACTTTTGCCAGGACAGGCGTGAACTTGTGATCGAATATGTCAAACAACGTTATGGTACTGACAGTGTTTCGCAAATTGTTACCTTTGGCACAATGGCGGCCAAAGCCGTTATCCGTGATATTGGCCGTGTTCTTGATCTGCCTTATAACTTTGTTGATCAACTGGCTAAATTGATACCGTTTGAGTTGGGTATGACGCTAAAAAAAGCCAGGGAAATTGAACCACAACTCAATCAACGTGCTGACGAGGAAGAAGATGTTAATAACCTGCTGGAACTTGCCACAAGTCTTGAAGGTTTAACGCGTAATGTTGGTATGCACGCAGGTGGCGTATTAATTGCGCCCGGAAAAATCACTGACTTCTGTCCAATTTATTGTACTGAACCTGCAGATTCAGTCGTCAGCCAATTAGATAAAGATGATGTCGAAAAAATTGGTTTGGTTAAATTCGATTTTCTAGGCCTGCGCACACTCACTACACTTGATCGAGCCGTTGAATATATTTGCCAGCAACAAGCAGGCAAAGCAGACACTACGGAAACCACGAATAACCAGAAATTTTCCTTAGCATCACTACCTTTGGATGACCACGGCGCTTATGCACTGTTAAGGCAGGGAAATGCGATTGGGATATTCCAGTTTGAATCAAAAGGCATGAAGGATCTCTTGCAAAAAGCAAAACCTGATTGTTTTGAAGATATCATTGCCTTAGTTGCACTGTATCGTCCTGGGCCGATGGATCTGATACCTGACTTCATAGAACGCAAGCATGGCAAGCAAATTGATTACCTTGACCCTCGCCTGGAGCCGATATTAAGCCCGACCTACGGCATTATGATTTACCAGGAACAAGTCATGCAAATTGCTCAGGTTATTGGAGGCTATAGCTTAGGAAATGCAGACTTATTGCGCCGTGCCATGGGCAAGAAAAAAGTGGATGAAATGGCACAACAAAGAGATATTTTTGTTGCGGGTGCAGTGGCTAATGGCCTGGACGCAGATAAAGCAGCAGAATTATTTGGTTTAATGGAAAAATTCGCGGGCTATGGTTTTAATAAATCTCATGCTGCCGCTTATGCATTAATTGCATTCCAAACGGCTTACCTTAAAGCCCACTATTCCGCAGAATTTATGGCAGCCTGCTTATCGGCAGATATGGATGACACCGATAAGGTGCATATATTTATTGAAGACAGTATGGCAAATGGGCTAACAATCTTGCCGCCAGACATCAATCTGTCCAGCTATCGCTTTGTTCCAGTCGACAATAACACAATACGCTATGGCCTGGGTGCGGTAAAAGGTACCGGTGAATCTGCCATCACTTCTATTATCAGCGAACGCGAGAAAGCCGGATTATTTACAGATCTATTTAATTTTTGTAAACGTGTTGATCGACGTATTGCTAATCGCCGCGTTATGGAATCTCTCATTCGAGTGGGTGCATTTGATACTATTAATGACAACCGGGCAAGTTTACTCGCGTCAATTGGCATTGCCATTGAATCAGCTGAACAAATCAGTCGTGCCGCCAACCAAGAGAATCTATTTCAAGATAATGATGATAGCTTGCTGCAACCCCAATTAACCCACTATGATCCATGGAATGATAGAGAGAAACTGCATCATGAAAAAATAGGACTGGGTTTCTATTTTAGCGGTCACCCATTTGAAACTTATGCCAGTGAGTTGAGACAATTTATACGTACAAAACTTGATCGGTTAGTGCCACAACGTGAACCTCAGCTATTGGCAGGTATCATTCATTCAGTCAGAGTACAGATGACCCGACGCGGTCGCATGGGCGTTATCAGTTTGGACGATGGAAAAGCTCGCATAGAGCTGGTTGTATTTAATGAATTATTTACGGCGAATCGTGATTGGCTGAAGGAAGATCAATTACTCATTGTAGAAGCAAAGATTGGTAGTCGTAGCAACAACAACGAGAGTGACGGTGGAGAACTCAGAATCACTGCTGAAAAACTATATGATCTTGCTGGCATACGCTCTCGTTATGCCAAGCAAATTAGGCTTCTCTGTAGTCCATCCACTCTACCCCAGGTTGCCAAGCTTAAAACACTATTGACACCCTACGCCAATCAAAGAAAAACACATCAATCTAGTCCAAACAATACACATAACACCCCGTTTACAGGTTGTCCGATATCTTTGGTTTATCAAAACAAAGATGCAACTTGCGAACTTGAACTGGGTATAGATTGGCAAGTTCTTTTACATGATGATTTGCTGCAATCACTCGCTACACAATTTAAAGCTGAAAACATAAAAATCATCTACTGATTACTTCCTCAAGCATCCAATAAAGGACTCACCGGATATTCCAAAGCTTCTTTTATTGCAACCAAAGATAATACGGCCTCTCGACCATCAATAATTCTGTGATCATAAGATAAAGCCAGGTAATTCATCGGACGAATGACAATTTGCCCATTCTCAACAACAGGACGATCTTTGGTTGCGTGAATGCCCAAAATAGCACTTTGTGGCGGATTAATAATCGGTGTTGAAAGCATAGAACCAAATACACCACCATTTGTAATGGAAAAAGTCCCTCCTGTCAGTTCTTCAATGGTCAGCTTTCCATCTTGTGCACGCTTTGCAAAATCAGCAATTTGCATTTCAATTTCAGCAAGTGATAAACGATCTGCATCGCGAAGAATTGGCACAACCAATCCACGTGGACTCCCAACCGCAATACCGATATCATAATAGTCATGATAAATTATTTCATTGCCATCAACAGAAGCGTTAATGATCGGATATTTCTTTAACGCTGCAATAACAGCCTTTATAAAGAATGAGGTGAATCCGAGTTTGACGTTATATTCTTTTTCAAATTCTTTCCGATAACGTGTGCGTAAATCTATGATTGACTGCATATTAACTTCATTAAATGTCGTCAGGATCGCAGCGGTTGATTGAGACTGCACTAGTCGTTCAGCAATACGCATACGTAGTCTGGACATAGCTACCCTGCGATCACGTCGCTCTCCCACTTCTGGTGGTTTAGATGGACTTACCAGAGGATCGTTTTGCGCTTCGTTTATTGAATTTTTACCTGCCACGTAAGCTTGCACATCTTCTTTAGTGACACGCCCTCCTCGCCCAGTACCTTTAATTTTATTAGTTTCTACTTCTCTTAAATCGTTTTCTTCTGCAAGTTTGCGTGCTGCGGGCATCAACATAGGTATTGTTTCATCGGCACTCTCAGCTTTCGGTGTTTCCTGCGGCTTGCTAGTCTGCTCTGCAGCTTTATCATCTATTGATGCGTGTGCTGTTTCCGAACTTCCAGTAGCTTCTGTATCTATCGTCGCAATAACCTGCCCACTTGTAACCGTCGCACCATCACCCATCATTACTTTGGTTAAAACACCCGTATTGGGCGCAGGCAATTCCAAAACAACTTTATCTGTTTCAACATCAATGAGATTCTCACCACGCTTAACTTTATCACCTTGTTGTTTATGCCAGGAAACCAAAGTTGCTTCTGCAACCGATTCAGATAATACGGGCACTTTGACTTCAATTAACATGCTGCTCCCCTTTAACTAAATTTTATCTCTGAATGCTGCCACAATTAATTCGTTTTGTTTAAACTTATGCCTTGACAAATAACCAACTGATGGAGAAGCAGCAGAAGGACGTAATGCGTAGCCTAATACTTGATCAGACTTCATATGTCTCAATAAATAATGCTGAATACGATGCCAAGCACCCTGATTACCCGGTTCTTCTTGACACCAAATCACTTCTTTCGCTTTTGAATAATATTCAACCTCATCTTGAAACTCTTGATGTGGAAATGGATAAAGTTGTTCTATACGAATAATTGCCATATCAGTAATTTGATGTTCATGCCTATAATTAATTAATTCATAATATATTTTTCCGCAACAAGCAATAATACGCCGTACTTTCTTTGGTTCAATTTCTTCAGTTTCAGATATAACAGGTTGGAAATTTCCATGTGCCAGATCTGCTAGGCTTGATACAGACTG
>JAHZIU010000312.1 GCA_022601315.1 Betaproteobacteria bacterium | reverse complement strand
CCAAATTCAACAGCTAAAGGTAAGCCAACATATCCCAATCCGACAACTGCCACAATATCCATAGCGTTATAATCTCCAGTGTATATTTAGTTTAGTATAGCTGCTATCTAAGATAGTAATCGTCATTATTTAATCGGGCATGGTTAAAACTGCAGATACAAACTATTTTTTTGCATTTTCTAATTTATAGCGCTGCCATAATATCTAGAAAGAAGGATTGTACAAAAAAAAGTGCTTATTTTCTTCGGAAATTGCCGATTAATTCATGCATTCATATTGTATGGCTAAATAATTGCACCTTATTGTTTAAAATCTAGGCAATAGTATGCCTATTCAAGGTTTGCAATGAGCAAAAAGAATTTATAGTCTTAAAGCTATGAATTTTGAATAAATTGGTTTTTTCATATATGCATAATTTATCTTTCAATATGTTAAAACATGCATGATCGTTATATGTTATAAATAGTAAAGAATAAAAATACATATTGAAATTGCTGCAGTATTTTGATTCTCAACATTGATAAAAAGAAGGAGTTCTTATATGTATAACTTCAATGTCAGTACCGTTAAAAACGGTTTGTTATTACGTATATTTTCTATATTACTCATTACAGGAATTTTAACTGCCTGTGGTGAAGTTAAAGATGTCGATGAGCTTATCTCAGAGGCAATAGAATATCAGAAAAAAGGTGATGATAACGCCGCCGTTATTCAACTAAGAAATGCGCTGCAGCAAGAACCGGATAATAAAGAAGCGCGCTATCTTTTAGGTGCGCTTTATACACAAAATGGCGATCTATTATCAGCAGAAAAAGAACTTAACAGAGCGCTGAGTTTAGGTATGGATTCAGGAAGGGTGTTACCTGTTCTTGGCAAAACCTTATTTGACTTAGGTGAGTTTCAACAACTAATCGATAAAACAGAGAACTTACCGGAACTGAGCAATTCTGATGAATTGCTCATATTACGTGGTAATGCGTTGCTTGCAATTGGCGAGACTGAAAAAGCAAAGACTATTTTTGACCAAATGCTCAGTAGTAATACAAATTCTGCTGAAGCCTTAATAGGGTTAGCGCGTCTCTCGGCTTCTGAAAGTGATTTTGAGTCAAGTATGCAGTTGGCTGAAAATGCAATAACTGGAAGTCCTGATAATGTTGAAGCCTTGATGTTTAAAGCCGATTTATTGCGTGCCCAGGGAAAAAATGAAGAAGCATTAGCTGCGTATGGAGAAGTCATTAAGCAGGATTCAGAGAATATCGACGCCCATGTTAACCGAGCGACCATCCAAATTTCTTTGAGGAAATTTGATGATGCGGCAAACAGTATAGCGGCCGCCCAGAAAATATCGCCAGATTCGTTAATAGTTAATTATACGCAATCACTGCTTGACTTTAGTCTTGGAAATCATCCCGAGGCGCTAGAATCAATTCAAACAGTTCTTAATGTGGCACCAGAGCATTTGCCCAGTATTTTGCTGGCTGGCGCAATTCAGTTCTCTTTAGGTTCACATACACAGGCGGAACAGTATTTGGGCGCGTATTTAAGGACTGTGCCGGGTAATGTTTATGCCAATAAATTAATGGCATCTATTCTTGTTAAAAAGGGATCAGCAAGTCAGGCGATCAATATGCTTTCCCCAATACTGGATGTTGTGAAAGGAGACCCCCAGCTATATGGCATTGCTGGAGATGCTTATATGCAGGTGAAAGATTTTACTAAAGCGACTGAATTTTTTGAGAAAGCGAATGAAGCTTCTCCCAATAATGCAACGATTTATACAGCGTTGGCAATGAGTAGGTTGGCAGTAGGTGAGAATGACCACGCAATTGAAGAACTTGAATTGGCCACAAACTTAGATGCCGACTCTAGCAGGCCAGGCATTTTGCTTGCCCTAACGCACCTTCGCTTAAAAGAATTCGACAAGGCGTTATCTGCAATAGCAACACTTATTAAATCAGACCCTGATAATCCTCTTTTTTATAACTTAGAAGGTGGTGTTTTTATTGGTATGGAAGATGCTGAAAAAGCACGCGCCAGCTTTAACAAAGCACTTTCATTACAATCTGATTATTTTCCTGCAGTTTCTAACCTCGCGCGTTTAGATTTGCAGGATAATAAGCCGGGCGTGGCAAAGCAGCGATTTGAAGCCATGCTTAAAGATGATCCCAATAATATTCAAACGATGCAAGTGCTGGCTAATCTTGCACAGACGCAAGGAAATATTGAGGAAGCTACAAATTGGTTAGAATTGGCAAGCAACAGAAACCCTGGTGCACTTGAGCCTGCCCTACAACTTGCCATTCACTATTTGCGGATTGAAGACAAAGAGAAATCTATGGCGCTTTCCCGCAAACTATTAGGCACTTATCCTAATGAGCCGCAGGTACTAGAAATCCTGGGTCGGAATCAATTAGCAATTGGTAATACCTCTGCAGCACTTGAGAGCTATGAAAAGTTGGCGGCCATTCTGCCAGAGTCTGCACCTGCGCAGTTGCAGGTTGCATCTGTTCATGTGGCAATGGATAACCGATCAGCAGCAGCAGCAGCATTAAGAAGGGCCTTGTTTATACAGCCGGATTTTCTGGAAGCACAGGTTGCTCAAGTTAGGCTTGCAGTTTTAGATGAAAATCTAAAGGAAGCATTTGCTATCTCTAAATCAATTCAGAAGCAACATGATACGTCGCCAGTAGGCTATGTATTAGAAGGTGATTTATTGATGCAAGAAGAAAAGCACGAACCTGCTGCAAGAATTTTTGAAAAAGCTTTTTCTATGACACAAAATGCTGCGTTGTTGGAGAAGCTGCATACGGCTATGAGTAAAGCGGGAGAGGATAAACCAGCGCAAGCGTTGTTAACAAAATGGCTAGCTGATTATCCCGATGATGCCGCTGCAAGATTGTATGCTGCCGGTTTTTATCTCAGTGCGCAACAATATGATAAAGCCATAAAAGAATATCTAACGATTTTACAGCAACACCCTGGAAACATAGTATCGTTAAATAATTTGGCTTGGGTCTATCAGCAGAAAGATGACCCTAAAGCCTTAGAATATGCAGAAAAAGCGCATCAACTATCGCCGGATTCACCTGCGATTATAGATACTTTAGGGTGGATTCTAGTTCAGCGGGGTGAATTGGAGCGTGCCTTACCGCTGTTACAAAAAGCTTCAGCAATGGCGCCTGATTTAGCTGAAATTCAATATCATTTTGCTGTTGGGTTGGTTCAGTCTGGCGATAAAGTCAAAGCACGTGAGGTGCTTGAGAAACTGCTTGCTACGGGTAATGATTTCCCTGATATCGAAAAAGCAAGAGAGTTGTTGAAACAAACGTAATTAGCTTTTCATATTTCCTGAACATACAGAAATAAAAGTTAGCGGGCTCCAGATTAGTATCTGGGGCCCGTTTTATAATAATCACTGTGATTTTTCTTATACCTAAAGAATTTTGCGTCTTTATTTTTTAAGGCCAGAATTAATCAGCGTCTTCCTTTTATACAATCCGCTATAATTACTTTTTTCAGGGTTTTTTTGGAGTTGTTTTGTTTAGGATATTTGGTGTTTTGTTTGGTTTCTATCTCTTTGGTTTTTTAGGGGCCATATTAGGGTATTTTTTGGGGAGTATTGTTGATCGTTTTAGAGCTTTTGGTGCTATTGGGATGAATCCTTTTAGTGCGCCGCGTCGCCAATCAGTATTCCTGGAAACCGTATTTATTTCAATGGGTAAATTGGCTAAAGTAGATGGACGTATCACTGAAAATGAGATCGCACATGTCGAACAGTTTATGCTTAAACTGGGGATGTCTTCTGAGCATCGGCTTAAAGCAATCGCATTATTTAAGCGTGGTGCATCGGCAAAATTTGATATCAATCCAAAAATTGATGAATTTATAGCAGTTTGTGGTTATTCAAGCAGCTTAAAACAAATGTTATTGGTTTATCTGATTATCATGGGATTATCAGATGGACAGCTAAATACAGATGAAGTTAATTTATTACGAGATATCAGTAAACGCTTAGACTATGACAAAGCAGCATTCGAACAATTGTTGGATATGGTGCTAAATCAAACTCATTTTGCTGACGGTCAGACTATGTCGGTGGATGCAATAGAAGATGCATATAAAGCTTTGGGGGTTACGCAGGATAGCTCAGATAAAGAAATTAAGAGTGCTTATCGTAAACTAATGAGTCAATATCACCCTGATAAATTGATGGGCCAAGGCGTACCCGAAGAAATGATTTCTGTTGCAACTGAGCAGGCCAAAGAAGTTCAAACCGCATACGATTTAATCAAAAAACATCGCGAACAAAACAAAGCTGCTGCATAGTTCAGTTTATTTATTATTTAATTTGCATTGCTATTATGAAACCGTTGTTATATACCTTCCGACGATGTCCATTTGCTATTCGCGCTCGTCTTGCATTAAAAGTAAGTGGCGTTGAAGTGGATATGCATGAAGTCAGTTTGCGTGACAAACCACAGGCTTTACTAGTATGTTCACCTAAAGGAACCGTTCCGGTCATTCAATTTTCTGATGGTCGTGTTATTGAAGAAAGCCTCGATATTATGCAATGGGCATTATCGATTAACGATCCAGAGCAGTGGCTTGATAGTCCTCACGGCGCTTCAGCTGCAGCCATGTCCCTCATTGGTCAGAATGATGGCGCATTTAAACAAGCGCTTGATCTTTATAAATATGCCGTGCGATTCCCTGAACATTCCGAAAGTTATTACCGTGCGCAAGCTGAAACATTTTTAGTGGAATTGGAAACAAGATTAAGTCACAGCGGTTATCTAATGGGTGATCGCCTGACATTGCCGGATATGGCAATATTTCCCTTTATTCGACAATTTTCTAATGTCGACAAAGATTGGTTTTATGCTTCAAAGTATCAGCATTTAATAAAATGGCTCAATAGCTTATTGGATTCAATTATTTTTCAAGCGGTTATGCTAAAAAATGCACCATCTTGAATTTGCTATTGCAGCAAGTTAAAGCCATTTTGACTGTTTTAGCCTGATTTTTCAATGACAAGATTTTCTCCTGAAGTCGCATCCAAGCGACTTGCGCATCT
>JAHZIU010000311.1 GCA_022601315.1 Betaproteobacteria bacterium | reverse complement strand
TTCACGCTTTCAAATAGAACATCAAATTGAAACCGCATATTCCCGTCAGGTCACATTACCTTCAGGCGGTGCGATTGTTATTGATCATACGGAAGCTTTGGTATCTGTTGATGTAAATTCAGCACGTGCCATTCGTGGTGCTGATATTGAACATACTGCACTTAGCACCAATCTGGAGGCGGCTGATGAAATTGCTCGCCAATTGAGACTCCGTGATTTAGGAGGCCTCATTGTTATTGATTTTATCGACATGGATGTACAACGTAATCAACGTGAAGTTGAAGCGCGTTTACACGAAGCACTTAGGCAGGACCGTGCACGCATACAGGTCGGAAAAATTTCCAGATTTGGTTTGCTTGAGTTATCCCGTCAGCGCCTGCGTCCCTCACTCGGTGAAAGTAACTATATCGCCTGCAACCGTTGTCATGGTACTGGTCATATTCGTGGTACCGACTCTTCTGCCTTGCATATACTGCGGATTATTCAAGAAGAAGCCATGAAAGACAATACCGGCGCATTACATGTCCAACTGCCGGTTGATGTGGCGACTTACTTGCTTAATGAAAAACGTGCGGAAATCCATGATATTGAGGCGAGGTTAAAAGTCAATGTGATTTTGGTGCCAAATATTCACATGGAAACCCCAACGTACAATATTTCCCGTTTGCGCCATGATGAAACCAAACCAGATGAAATTTTACCAAGCTATCAGATGGTTGAAAAAATCGCGGAGGAAACTTTATTAACGACGGTAGAGAAACAAATAAAACCAACACGTCTAAAAGCTGCTGTACAAGGTATAACACCGACCCAACCTGCGCCTATACGGGAAGAAAAAACTCGAGAACGTGATAGCTCTCTATTAGACAAATTCTTTAGTTGGTTTAAACCCACTGACTCGGAAGAGACAACTACTCAGATTGAGGCAACGCCAGAAAAGGAAAAAGAAAAACAACCGCAAGAACGCGGGCGTAGTCGAGGGCGACGTGGACGGAACAGGAATGAGCGCAGCAAAGATGCGAACAAACTGCATAAGGAAAATAAAGTTTATACAGAATCCACTAATGCGAGTGAAGACGTTCATGCAGACCACTCTGCACTAACAACTGAGCACAAGCCATCTTCACAAAGTGGGCAATCATTAGAAAAACCCTTGGTTGCAACTGAAACAGAAAAACCATCAGGTGAACCTAAAGCTGATGAACGTAAGCGTCCGCGTAGACGTCGTAATGCCAGACAGCGTGACAATTCTTCACGTGAAGAGACTATGGGCAAGTTACAGCAGGATGCGTCTTCTGAACAACAAACATCTCAGGAGATTAATCCATCGCAAGAAGCCATAATCAATGGAAAAAATGATGAATCAGTTTCTATCAAGGTTGAAAAAGCGCCTAATCAGCAATCATCAGATGTAGTTACACATTCGGATGAGTTGCAGTTACAAGCAAAGCCTGCGCAGAAACCAACTGAGCAACCTGAGCGTCCAGTTATTTCTGAACCTATTCCAACGGCCCCAGCACCGGCACCGGACCTGACAAAAAGTGGGTTGATTATGATCGAAACACCGCCGGAAAAAGTGAAATCAGAAAAAGAAGAGCTTGGGCAGGTCAAACGACCAAGAAGAAAAATTAAGAAAGTTACAATTGCCGAATCGGGCGCTTTAATGCAAGTTGAAACCCGCAAATAGTTTCTGATTGGAAACTATACAGGTCAGGTCTGACCTGTTTTGTAAAAACTATATTGCACAGGTGTTCCGAGCATTTTTGTTTGAGCCAAAGTATTTTGTGAGCGCCGTACTCGCAGCAAATACCAAACTGAAGAACCATCACATTAGGCTAGCCCAATGGGATGGACGATTAATGCGCCTGCTCCCAGTTATCGCCAACACCTACTTCCACCAGTAGCGGAACGTCTAGTCTTAATACATTACACATGTATTCAGGAAGCTCATTTTTTATGATGGCTACTTCATCTTCAGGTACTTCAAGTACTAGTTCATCATGTACTTGCATAATAAGCTTGCTGCGTAAGTTTGTCCTAGCTAACCAATTGCTCACAGCAATCATTGCCAGCTTGATAATATCTGCGGCAGTGCCTTGCATGGGTGCGTTAATCGCCGCACGTTCTGCACCCAGTCTGCGGTTTCCATTGCTGCCATTAATTTCCGGCAACCATAATCTGCGTCCCAATACGGTTTCGACATACCCAAATTGCTTGGCTTGTTCCCTGGTATGTTGCATGTAATCGGCCACACCGGGATAACGCGAAAAATACCGATCCATATAAGTACGTGCTGCGCTACGCTCAATACCCAGTTGGGTAGCCAGACCAAATTCTGACATACCATAAATCAAGCCAAAATTAATTACTTTGGCATATCGACGTTGTTCTTGATCAACCTTATCAAGCGCAATGTCAAACACTTCAGAAGCCGTTGCGCTGTGGATATCCTCGCCAGCCGCAAAGGCTTTTAGTAATCCTTCATCCTGTGAGATATGTGCCATTATGCGTAATTCAATCTGCGAATAATCTGCTGAGATAATTCGATGCCCGGGTGGCGCTATAAATGCTTCTCTAATACGTCTTCCTTCACTGCTACGCACCGGAATATTTTGTAAATTAGGGTCTGTGCTTGATAGCCGTCCTGTGACGGCAACCGCTTGCGCATAATTAGTATGAACTCGCCCAGTCGACCTATTCACCATTTGTGGTAACTTATCTGTATATGTGGATTTTAATTTGGCCAGGCTACGATAATCGAGAAGAATCTTTGGCAGGGGATAGTCCAAGGCAAGTTGTTGTAAAACTTCCTCATTGGTTGAAGGCGCACCTTTGGGTGTTTTTTTTATGATGGGTAGTTTTAGCTGGTTAAACAGAATCTCTTGTATTTGTTTGGGTGAATTTAGATTGAATGGCTGTTCAGCTATGGAAAATGCTTTTCGTTCCAATAATTTTAGTTTTTCTGCCAGTTCATGGCTTTGTGCGTACAGCAGTTTTTGGTTCAGCAAAACGCCATGACGTTCGATTTCAAATAGAACATCTAATGTGGGTATTTCAATCTTACGATAAATATGATCAAGCCGACCGTCTTGTTGAACATTCGGATACAAAACCTGATGCAAGCGTAAAGTTATATCCGCATCTTCTGCAGCATATTGAGTCGCTGATTCAACAGTGACTTGATCAAAACCAATACGATTGGTTCCTTTTCCTGTCATTTCATCATAACTGATGGTTTTGGTATCTAAATGGCGTTGTGCCATGCTATCCATGTTATGTGGGCGGTGCGACTCCAGGATATAGGATTGCAATAACGTATCATGCACTATGCCATTCAGTTGAATACCATGATTGGCAAAAACATGTTTGTCATATTTTAAATTTTGTCCCAGTTTCGGTTTGTTGGAATTCTCCAGCCAAGGCTTGAGTTTCGTTAAAGCAATTTCTATTGAGAGCTGTTGTGGAACACCCGCATAATTGTGCATTAAGGGGAGATAAGCGGCATGATGGCTTTCGATACAAAATGAAATGCCAACTAATTTAGCCTGCATTGGGTCTAAACTGGTTGTTTCAGTGTCAATTGAAACCAGTTGCGACATATCTAAGCGATGCAGCCATATATCTAATTGGTCTTCTGAAAATATGGTTTCATAAGTAACGGTAGTTTTTTCAACAGCATTGACAGTAATTTTTTCACTAGCCGCTTGTAAAGATCTCTGTCCTGTATCGCTTCTTTCCGTTGAGCCCAATTCATTTTGTTGTTGCAATTCTCGTAGCGCGCTTTTCATGTCCAACCGTTCATACAATCTAGTTAGTTGTTCAACATCTTGAGGCTTGAGTGTCAGGGCAGAAATAGATACTGGTAATTCCACATCACACTTAATAGTCACTAACTGTCGGGCTGTATCGAACCAATCGATTGCATTGCGTAAATTATTACCGACTACGCCTTTGATCTCATCCGCATGGGTGATGATATTATCCAGACTTCCGTATTGCTTGATCCACTTTGCAGCGGTCTTTGGACCAACTTTCTCTACGCCGGGAATGTTGTCAGCACTGTCACCGACCAGCATCAGGTAGTCCAGCATTTGCTCTGGCGCAACACCGAACTTGGCTAACACCTTTTCTTCATCAAGCACTTCATTACTCATGGTATTTATCAAAGTAACTTGTGCGTTGACTAATTGCGCAATATCTTTGTCGCCGGTAGAAATGATGCAATGCATATTTTCGTTGACCGCCTGTTGTGCTAATGTGCCAATCACATCATCTGCTTCCACGCCATCAACCATTAAGATAGGCCATCCCATAGCCTGGATGCAAGCATGTAACGGTTCAATTTGAACCACCAGATCATTCGGCATTGACGGTCTATGTGCTTTATATTCCGGATAAATTTCATCACGAAACGTTTTACCTTTTGCATCGAATACACACGCGCTATAATCCGCCTGATAATCTTTATGCAAGCGACGCAACATATTTAACACACCGTGGATAGCACCAGTCGGTTCATTCTGACGATTACGCAAATCCGGCAACGCATGGAATGCGCGATATAGATAGGACGAACCGTCAACTAGCAACAATGTTTTCATTTAAATAGATTTCCTATGTATTCTATGGAGCTGCAAAATAAACGCGCCACCACTGCTTTGATTAAAAAATCTGGTCGAAAAAGCGTCATGGCATTTGTTAGGGATTATGGCAGAATTTTCCGTACGAGCGGAACGACTTGATGCTGCCCAATCTACAATCCGCTTATTTGGCTGTTTATACAACAGTCAAAAAAACGTGTACTTTTTAGTCGAGCAAATTTCCAAACAATACTGGGATATCAGGTTGTTTTGAACTGTTTGCTCTGAAAAGATAAATTCAGTGCAATCTGTAACCAACACCTACTATTTTAGGTAGAATAGAAAACTGACTCAGATCTGTCAGGAATTGAAATGCACCGACTCATATTTATCATATTAATCTGCTTTATAATGCCAGTGATGGCAGAGTCAAGTCTGCCAGATGATTTGATACCTATTCCTGAGGTACCTGAATTATCCGAGTTACCGGATTTGCCGGAATTAGCTGAACCGCCGCCATTACCGCCAGATTTAGAATTAGACCCAGAACTAGAACCGCAAATCACAATTATCAAACGAGGGGAAGATACGATTGAAGAACATCGAATTGGTGGCGAACTATATATGATAAAAGTGATTCCACGTATCGGATTTCCTTATTATCTGGTGAGAAACCGTAGTAGGGGCTTAGATAATCATCCGGGAGAGCCCGGTAATAATATCAGCGCACCGATGTGGCGCATTCTTGAATTCTAACTTTTTGTCCAAGGCCAAAGAAATATAATCTGAAAATGATGTTTTATTTTTGCAATCTTTCTTTGTCTGTTCCCTTCTTTTAGCTCATGTCTGTCTTTACACCTGTCACTAACAACCAGCTCTCAGTTTGGTTAAAAAATTATTCCTTAGGCCAACTTGTTAATCTGCAAGGCATTACTTCTGGTATTGAGAACACCAATTATTTTGTCACAACCACCGAAGGGAAATTCGTATTAACGCTGTTTGAAAAGTTAACCAATGAAGAATTGCCATATTATCTTAACCTTATGGCACAGTTATCTGGTCAAAACCTACCTTGTCCGGCACCCATTCCGCGGTTAGATAGGACCTTGTTCGGTGAACTAAATGGTAAACCGGCCACCATTGTCACCTGTTTGCCCGGTAAGTCAGTGGAGCAACCGAGTGTGGAACAATGCGCAAGAGTTGGAGAAATTTTGGCAAAAATGCATTTGGCTGGCCAATCTTATCCGGCAGAAATGAGTAATCCACGTGGCTTAAAATGGTGGCAGGCCAAGACACTTGAGATTAAAGCTTTTCTTACACAAGAAGAACAAATTTTACTTGAAGAAGAAATAAAATTTCAATTATTACACCAAGTGAAGACACTACCCAACGGCGTTATTCATGCGGATTTGTTTCGTGACAATATTTTATTTACGGATAATACCATTGGTGGCGTCATTGATTTTTACTTCGCTTGTAATGACTTATTATTGTACGATTTAGCCATTGTGGCTAATGACTGGTGTATGACGGAGAATAATACATTGAATAAAGCGCATACATTATCATTATTAAATGCTTATCACTGTATCCGAGCACTTTCTACGAGCGAGCATGATGCTTGGCCGCAAATGTTGCGAGCAGCAGCATTACGTTTCTGGATTTCTCGCTTGTATGACTATCATATGCCACGTTCGGGAGAACTCACACATGCTAAAGATCCGGCACATTTCAAACAAATACTAAAAAATCATTCGGCAGATCAGGCTCATCTTAGAAGTCTCTGGATATAATAGAACGTCCATTCGACTATTCCAAAAATAAAAATTTAAGAAAACCTGTCAAATAGAACTTAACTGGAGAAATTTCAATGGAAATTCATCAATTCAACGCAAAACAAGGGTGGCAATGGATTATCAGCGGCTTTTATTTATTCCGAAAGGCGCCGCTGATCTGGGTTTTAACTAGCTTTACTATGCTCCTCGTTGCGGTAACGTTGGCCATCGTGCCTTTGCTGGGTCAGTTTATTTTTACGCTAATTTCTCCAGTTTTTCTGGCTGGAATAATGTTCGGATGCAGAGAATTAGATCAAAACAGAGAATTTGAGCTCTTCCATTTATTTGTTGCATTTAAAACCAATGCGGCGCCCCTTATAACGATCGGCGGCATCTATTTGATTGGGCAGGTATTAATCGTTGGTATTGTCATGATGATTGGCGGCTCAATGATGGCAGATATGCTGTTATATGGAAAACGAGTTGATGAAAGTGAATTGATGGGGGTTTCAAGTAACATACTCACAGCTTTACTGGTTGCCATTACACTTTCTATTCCGCTATTGATGGCTGCCTGGTTTTCACCATTACTGGTTGTTTTTCATAATGTACCGCCGGTTATTGCTATGCAGAGAAGTTTTTTTGCGTGTTTGAGAAATTTCATTCCATTCCAACTTTATGGCATTACACTGATTATTTTAGCAATGATAGCCTTAATGCCATATGGCCTCGGACTGATCATACTGGTTCCGACAGTTTTTGGTTCAATTTATGTCAGCTATAAAGATATCTTTCTTGGTGAAACGTTCAGTACTAATGAGGAAAAAACGCCCGAAGATTACCAAAAAGCAACCTGGTCTGATACCGCTTATGAGGAACCCACTGAAGACGATGTAAAGATAAAAGAAAATGATAACAATAGAACTGAGGGTGCTGTAAAAAAAGCTAACAACTTGGTTGGATGTGCCCAGTGCGGCGTAAATATGCCTAAAGGAGAAGCGATTCTAAATATGGGTAAATATTTCTGCAGCGAGGATCATCTTCAACAATACCAAACAAACGAGACATCCGAGAAGTAAGGAATTAATCAACTACTACCTGCAAAGCGGCGGGTAGTAGTTGATTAATCGGTTTTTGGCAGCTCAATATATCGCCAATAATGATCTATTAG
>JAHZIU010000310.1 GCA_022601315.1 Betaproteobacteria bacterium | reverse complement strand
CCCAGAAATGCCAATTCCAAATTTCTTGCAAATTGTTGTGCATCAAAAAGCGGTGAATCCCTTACTTGTTCCCTTAATCCTGATCTTAAAGTTACCATGTATGGCAATTCTGCACTTAGCTTTATCGCTTTACTAACATATTCATCCACATTATCAGCAACCCAGTCCGAGAGTCCTGCCGCTGTTAATATACTCGCACCCTGCCGTGCTAGAAGTGTTTCTCCAGCAAGTGTTATTGTTGGTACACCCATCCATAGTGCTTCACACGTTGTTGTCCCACCTGGGTATGGAAAGGTATCTAATAATAAGTCTACTTTTGCATAGCTATCCAAGTATTCAAGTCGAGAATTTGGTCCAAATAAAGATATTTGATCCGCTTTTATTCCAAATTGGGCCATGCGGCTCTTAAGGTTCTCTCTAGTCTCAAGACAACTCATTTGTTTATTTTGCAAACGTAAACGTGCGTGTGGAAGTAAGCTAAATATTTTCCCCCATAATGCCAAAACTTCGTCGCTTAATTTTGACGATGCTTGGTAGCATCCAAAAGTGATGTATCCATTCTGAATTGCCGGTAATGGTTTTATATCAACATCCCCAGGTGGCGTGAAACACATCCTGGTTTCAGGTAGATACCAAATTTTCTCTGTGAAATGTGGTCGTTGAGCATTTGGAATAGAAATTGGATCGGCTAGCAGGAAATCAATGCTCTTTAATCCTGTAGAGGCAAAATACCCAAGCCAACTGACTTGTACTGGCGCAGGTTTCCAAGCAAATATTGATAGACGATTTAACGCTGTATGCCCTGATAGATCAACCAGTATATCAATCTTATCTTGATGTATTTTATGCGCAGCATCCTGATCGCTCAATCCTGTTATCAAATGCCATGCTTTAAAAAATGGCTTTATCCTTTTCGTAAGCGCGTCTTCCTGCACTCTGGTTGAATAGGCTACCAGCTCAAATTTTGCCTGATTCAAATAACAAAGCGTGCTCTCCAGAAAATACCCAACAGGATGTGATTTTAAATCGCCTGAGACCAGACCAACACGAATACGCCGGGAAGCGGCATCTTTTGTCTCCGATAACCCATGCTCAAATGGTTTGGCGAGCGCTTCCGCTTTCTCCCCATAATCTTTTGACGCTTGCAAATACTGAGCAGGTGAATAGGCGGCACTGGAACAAAGCGCAAATAGCAGATTGCTATGTGCTTCCAGATAATTCGGTTTAAGTGATAGCGCTTTTTTGTAATAGGTTATCGCCTTTTCATACTGGTTTTGATGTTTAAAAACATTGCCCAGATTATTCATGGCCTGGGCATCATTACTGTCCAGCTCAATTGCCTTTTTAAGATGCTGTTCTGCTGCTGCCAGCTGCCCTTGTGCTTGCAACAGATTGCCTAAGTTATTATGCGCGTTTGCGAATTCGGGTTTAATGCCAATAGCCAGTTGGTAAGCCTGTGTCGCCTCGCTCAGTTTTCCCAGTATTTGCATGGCATTACCCAAGTTATAATGCGCTGCTGCCAATTTCGGATTATGCTCCAGCGCCAGACCAAACGTTGCGAGCGCTTCATCTGCATTACCCAGACCAATTAATGTAATACCCAGGTTGCAATAAACTTCCGCACAATCTGGTTTAGTTGAGATAAATTTTTGATAAATGCTTTTAGCTTGCCGCAACTCCCCTTTTTGTTGATATAACGCGCCCAGCTTTAAACAGGCATTGATATCCTCTGGCTCGGTTCTGAGCGCATGTTGGTAATATTCTATTGTCTCATTTAGTTTGCCTTGCATTTGTTATTTACTCTTTCAATGCAAATTGAGTTGTATCTTATTAAACCACAAACAAAAAACCTTCGACCTATTGCTAGACCGAAGGTTTTTTGTTGTTCAGTTATGGCGGATGACGCTTTCGCTTATCCGCCCTACCGAGCTTGCTAAGCAATGCTTAGGTAGTAATAAGCATCAGATCACCACTGACAATAGTGAAGTCAGCATTTTGTAATGTATCTGTACCGATACCTGTTAAAGTTAATGCAAACTCACCTGCATCAATGATTGAATTGCCATTGGTATCCTGAAAAATATTGGTTACTGTAGCAGAGACGATATTGACATAGAAATCACCAGCATTAGTTACTGTTGTAGTCCCAAAAGTTGGTGCAACGTTAGCTGCGAATGTTATAGCAGTTGCCGCCACCTCTGTATCAAACTCTGCAGATATACCAGCAGCTGCACCTAATGTAGCTCCATCTAAACCAGTAATCGTATCAGTTAATGTTGCACTGATACCTGATGCTGATGAATCACCCACTGAGTCACCGGCTGCAAAGACAAACTTCAAGGCATCATTAGCACCGTTACCAATTACGGCGTTAGTAACCGTGTCGGCACCTGCACCACCAGTAACGGTTGTTGTTGCAGTACCACCCGTTTTAGCAGTCAGTGTAATAGCATCGTTACCGTCGCCCGTGCTGATCACATTGCCGCCAATCACGTTATCAGTCACGGTATCAACTGCTGTGCCACCGGTAAATGCAAAAGCGTTGGTCGTTGCACCTGCTGCATTAAAGGTTGATGCACCGGTAAGACCTGAAAAATCAATCGAAACATTAGATTCAAGCGCATGAGCCAATGTTGTAAATTGCACAGGAGCGCTACCGGTTACAGTTAGGCTTGTCATGCCTGTGATATTTGACATATCTGTAAAGGCACCACCGTCAATTGCATTAATGGTAATTGTTTCGATACCGGCCAAAGTAAGATCACCAGCAACAACAATTGCTTCGTCTGCCGTCGTATCACCATCTGAAATGGTCAACGCTAGCGTATCAGCTGTTCCCACCATGGTTGCATCTTTAATGCCCAATGTTGTCGCACCAAGCGCACCTTGAACCGTTACGTTTGCAGCTTGTGCTGCGGTCATGTCCGTAACATTAGAACCAGCAGCACCTACGATAATACCGGTAATGGTTGAACCTGTGATCAGATCCATATCAATTGCAGCAGCGGCTGAAGATAAAACTTCAAATCCTGAGTAGATAGCACCTTCAGCTGTTGTATCAATATGTCCTGCAGCTGCCAAAATCAAAGTGTCATTACCATCGCCAGCATTGACTGCACCTGTCTGGCCACTTGTTGATGTGGTGATCATATCGTCACCTGCACCACCAGTGAACGTTGCCGCTACGGTTGCAGATAATGTTCCTGACACACCACCAGCTGTTAACCCAGAAGCATCTATTGATGCGAAGTCAGCATCCAATGCACCTAAAGTTACAGCAGATGTTTCCGCTGCCGTTGTTGTTGCAGCAGCATTTGTTGCTGCACCACTGACCACTAATGCCTGAGCAGCTGCATTTGTACCAATAGCAAGACTGGTTGCATTTAATGAAGTTGCTGCATTAATTGTGGTCGTCGTTACTTGACCATTTGCCGCAATTGTACCAACTGTATTCGTTCCACCAGTTGAGTAAATTGTAAGAGAAGTAGGATCCGCCGCAGCTGCGGCATTTATGGCAATAGCGCCAGTACCCGTAGTACCACCGCTGATTTTTAGCATTTGATCTGCAACATTTGCCACATAAGTAGCCGTTGTTGCAGCGTTTACTATGCTGCCATTACCCACGACACCAATACTGGCTCCCTCTGGGACATTGGTCACTGTAAGCGCACCCAAGCTCTGGAAACCATTAATATCAGTAGCACCAGCTACGCCAGACGCATCAAACGCGAAAGTATCACCAACTGCTGAGCCACGCAAATTGAAGATTTCAATTCCACTCACCAGCGCACCATTTGTATTTACTAAATTACCACCGGACGCGTTAGTAATATTGAAGGTGTCAATTCCGCCAGCACCACCGATAGTATCTGCACCTGTCATTGTTGAAGTAGTGCCCGTTCCGACAAATCCATTAAATACATCGACACCTGACGTGCCAGGGAAATTATCAGCGCCTGTCGTCAAGGCTGTAGCAGGAACATCTTCTGTATCCAGCAAGGTTGTTGTTTCTGTTAATTCTGCGCCATCAACAACCGCCTTAACACTATAGGTTTCTGCCAATTCGGTTATTCCGTCGACTGCACCTGTAACGCTAAATGTAGCCGTTGTCTGCCCTGCTAAAATAGTAACTGTCACAGGGTTAAATGTGCCTGTTACGAAATCATTTAAGTTGGTAGTACCAGTGCCTTGATCGGCAGCAGCACTATCACCAGGTTCGACAGTGAAAACAACATCTGTATCAGCAGTAACGGCCTCACTAGCTGTTACTGTATATACAAGTGCACCACCTTCATTCACAGAATCAGCAGTCGCTGTCAGTGTGAAGTTTGTATCACGATTACCGGGAGCTGCATCAACAAGTGCTGTAATCTCTTCCGGAGTCAACGCCGCCGCCCCAGTTATGCCCGTTAATGCTGTCTGCAACACACTTAAGTCGCTCGAACCAACTGTAGCTGAGTATTCGGCTGAAACAGCAGCTTTGTTATCCAACAATTGTGCAATTTCTGCAAACTCTGCAGGCGGGCTATCAGATAGAAACATAACTGCTTCATAAACCAGATCACCAATATTGGTGCCTGCATCAATACCAGCAGTAAAGAAATCTATTGCCTGAGTTGCTGCACTACCCGCAACATCATCAGCAGTCAAGCCAAAGTTACCGGCCAAGATAGCGGCCTGTTCTGCTGAAGTCGTTGCACCACTCAATGTATCTGTAAAAATCGTAGTAACGGCAAGTTCTCTTGCCAAAGCCTGTTGTGTACCACCATTTTCTATAAAGCTTACTAGGTCAGGTACAAAAACTGTGCCAGGCGCCCCATTAAACAACCCTGTTACAATCTTCAGAAGTTTTGTTTGATCTTCAGTACTTATAGCCATGGGAGCTCCCTTGATAAATTTAAAAATTAATTACGAAAGAAAGTAAATTACTTGCAAGTTTTTCACTTCTCACAGTGCCT
>JAHZIU010000042.1 GCA_022601315.1 Betaproteobacteria bacterium | reverse complement strand
GTTCTTCTTTTGCAATAATAAAGGCTCTATAAAATCTATTAATAGCTTTACTGTATCGAAATAGCTTAAAAATACGAAATAAACGAATTAGCCGGAATACTCTTACTGCACGCAAATCAATAGCACCATAAAAACTAATAATAAACCCTAGCTTATTGTCCGCTACAGCTAAATGTTGCCATTAACACTCATTGGGTTAATTTACCTTTTCAAGCAGTTATTCATAAATTATTTGACAGACGAAGTTCAGATTCTTGAAGAGGAAATTTGTGAGAAATTAAAAAGTACCGATGCAAAAACTTTCCAGAGTATTGAGAATTGGAAATCTAGATTTATGGGAAATCAGATAAAACTTGCACTTTTATTAACAATTTTAATGTCTGTAATTACAATTGTCATTCCGGTATTTGTTCTCTGGGAATATAGTTCTCAATATGCAATTGCCTATTTTGTAATTGCTCTGTTTTTATCCGCCTTTAATCTATATGCAGCGTGAATTGCACATAGGAAAAATGGTGATAATAAAGTCATTTACTGCTTCCCGATGCGGAATTGAACGTAAGAGTGAAAAAAAAGCGAATGCAGTGAGTATTGCGAGACAGATATTTTTGGGTATTGTCCCGCAAGTGTCCCGTAAAAGAGTATTTGGATTTTAAAACCTAGTTAAGTGTTGTATTTATGGGGTGGCTGATGGGGCTCGAACCCACGACAACCGGAATCACAATCCGGGACTCTACCAACTGAGCTACAGCCACCATTAAGAACGGGAAGGCACCGCGATTCAATTTCTATAAATCGACTTAAATTATTGACCACAATATTGATAGAAACATTTGTGGCGTGCCCGACAGGGATCGAACCTGTAACCCCCAGCTTAGAAGGCTGGTGCTCTATCCAATTGAGCTACGGGCACCTAATCGAGCTGCCCTAAAATGACAGGGCTGTTAATTGGTCGGGGTGGAGAGATTTGAACTCCCGACATCCTGGTCCCAAACCAGGCGCGCTACCAGGCTACGCTACACCCCGGAAAAGGCGACACTATACCTTCTCTGGTTTGAAACGTCAATTTCTTACGCATGTAAAATATATTTGATTTTCAGGTTAGAAACCTTATTTTGACGTTTAAGAAATGTAGTTTAGGCTCTGTGAAACAAAGACCGAAGAGGAACTTTATCTAGGGTTTGTTGATCAATTGATGCGTCAGTTATAACTGATGGCTTATCCGCATCAGCAATCCATTTGTTTATAATTAATAATTTGCGCAATCTGCCAGGATGCAACCAAACGGAAAACAACTTGTTATATAATGTATTTTCTGATAAAAGTACGTTTTTTATACACTACCAGCATTAAACAGGAGCATTAAAGATGCCACATGAGCAACACAGTAAACAAGTGACTCCTTACCAACCTCAAGCAGGTGAGGATTACATGAGTCCTAATCAGCTTGAGCATTTCCGTAAGATACTGGAAGGTATGAAAATAGAGATGGGGCAGGATATTGATCGTGCGGTGCATACAATGCAGGATGAGGCAACCGTTTTTGCCGACCCAAATGATCGCGCCAGTCAAGAGTCCGATATGACGTTAGAATTGCGGAATCGTGATCGTGAACGCAAGTTGATCAAAAAAATAGATGAGATTATTGGCAAAATAGATGCTGGTGAATATGGCTATTGTGCTGGCTGTGGGATTGAAATCGGCCTGAAACGACTTGAAGCACGCCCAACTGCAACATTGTGCATTGATTGTAAGACACTTGATGAAATACGAGAAAAACAAATGGCCAAATAGCTTATTAAGCTTGTTAGTTTCTCTACAAACGTTAAAAAAACCCTGTACTTTCGACAGGGTTTTTTTAACGCCAAATGCAAGAAACTTATGATTCAGTCGTATTTACGTCTTCTCCAGCGTCATCGGTTTTCCCTTCCTCTGAAATGGCCTTCATACTTAAACGCAGCCGGCCTTTGTCATCAGCTTCCAATACTTTGACGCGGACTTGCTGACCCTCACTCAGGTGGTCTGAAACATTATTAACGCGCTCATTGGCAATTTGCGAAATATGCAACAAACCATCTTTCCCAGGCAAAACACTCACAATCGCACCGAAATCAAGTAATTTTA
Organism: Betaproteobacteria bacterium; assembly: GCA_022601315.1. GTDB lineage: Bacteria > Pseudomonadota > Gammaproteobacteria > Burkholderiales > Nitrosomonadaceae > Nitrosomonas. The sequence continues at coordinate 2,341 of JAHZIU010000042.1, read as the reverse complement.
ACACGGTGCCGTCATAAATACGTCCAACTTCCACTTCGGCGGTAATGTCTTCAATTCTTTTTCTGGCAAGTTCGCCGCCATCCGCGCTGACACAGGCAATAGTGACGGAACCATCATCTGTAATATCAATGGTGGTGCCAGTTTCTTCCGTTAATGCACGAATCACCGCGCCACCTTTGCCAATCACATCGCGAATTTTTTCAGGATTGATTTTCAGTTTAATCATGCGTGGCGCATGGACAGAAATATCCTCACGAGTAGAAGGCATTGCCTCTTTCATAATCCCAAGAATATGTAAGCGCCCCTCTTGTGCTTGAATCAACGCAGCATGCATAATATCTTTGGTGATACCCTGAATTTTGATATCCATTTGCAGGGCCGTAATACCTTGTTCTGTACCAGCTACTTTGAAATCCATGTCGCCTAGATGATCTTCATCACCCAGAATATCAGTTAATACTGCAAAGCGGTTGCCATCTTTAATGAGACCCATTGCTATTCCCGCAACATGAGCTTTTAGCGGAACACCAGCATCCATTAATGCAAGACAGCCACCGCAAACTGACGCCATAGAGCTTGAGCCATTTGATTCGGTGATTTCGGAAACCACACGTAATGAATAACCAAATTCTTCCATTGAAGGCAGGACAGCAACTAACGCACGTTTTGCAAGTCTTCCATGACCAATTTCACGGCGTTTAGGTGTCCCGACACGCCCTGTTTCCCCTGTTGCATAGGGCGGCATATTGTAATGCAACATAAAACGATCGGTGTAATCACCTTGTAGCGAATCTATTCTTTGCTCATCGCGCGCTGTACCTAATGTTGCAACAGCTAATGCCTGTGTTTCCCCACGTGTGAATAGTGCCGAACCATGAGTGCGTGGCAAGACGCCATTACGAATAGTTATCGCTCTGACTGTACGTGTGCCACGTCCATCTATACGAGGTTCTCCATCAAGAATTTGATTACGTACTATTTTTGATTCCAATGCGAAAAAAGCTTCATTAAATGCTTGTGAATCTGGCCCATCTTCCGTACCAACACCAAGTTCTGTTGATATACGCAGATTGATCTCTTTAATTCTTTCGGAACGCTCTTGTTTTTGTTTTATATTAAATGCTTCACGTAAATCATTTTCAGCTAATTGATTGACTTTTTCCACTAAACCAGCGTCTTTTTCAGCTGGGGTCCAGTCCCATGCTGTAACACCCGCCTCATCTGCTAACTCATTAATTGCATTTATAACTACTTGCATTTGTTCGTGGCCATACGTAACCGCGCCCAACATGACATCCTCAGACAGCTCCATCGCTTCTGACTCAACCATCAGCACAGCACTTTGCGTACCTGCAACAACCAAATTCAATTGTGTATCATCAAGCTCTGCCGTATTCAGATTTAATACATATTCATTATTAATATAACCGACACGTGCAGCGCCAATTGGGCCATCAAAGGGAATGCCGGATAACACAAGTGCTGCAGATGTGCCAATTAATGCGGGAATGTCTGCATCTACTTCATTATCAGAAGACATGACAGTAGCAACAACTTGTACTTCGTTATAAAAACCTTCAGGAAAGAGTGGGCGTATTGGACGGTCAATTAATCTCGCTGTGAGCGTTTCTTTTTCTGAAGGCCGTCCTTCACGCTTGAAAAAGCTACCAGGTATCCTACCAGCTGCATAAAACTTTTCCTGATAATCAACGGTTAACGGGAAAAAATCCTGTCCTTGTTTTACATTTTTTGCGCCAACTACAGTCACCAATACAGTTGTATCATCCATTGTAACCATTACTGCGCCATGCGCTTGTCTAGCTATCTCACCTGTTTCCAGGGTCAGTTGATGACGACCATAAGTGATGCTCTTCTTGATAGGTTTCAATTAACAATCCTTTTTTGATGAATATATACCCATTTAGCATTATTGTAAGTGTTATCGTCAGTCACACAGTTGCGAGCTGGAAAACGATGGACTGACTCTAAAATGCTAAACGGTTTTGGGTGACTTTACTTACGTAAACCGAGTCGCTCAATCAAAGCTCGATAAGTTTCAACATTTCTTTTTTTCAAATAATCCAATAGCTTACGGCGACGACTAACCATACGTAATAAGCCACGGCGTGAATGATGGTCCTTAACATGTGCTTTAAAGTGCCCGATCAGATCATTGATTCGAGCTGTCAAAAGTGCGACCTGAACTTCTGGAGAGCCAGTGTCTCCGTCGGTTCTCTGATAGTCACGCACTACCTGTGCTTTTTGATCAGTTGTGACTGACATATATTTCTCCAGTTAAATTACCAAATAGTTAAGACGCGGAATTTTACTCTTTAATATG
>JAHZIU010000309.1 GCA_022601315.1 Betaproteobacteria bacterium | reverse complement strand
GCATTTGTGACTGCCTTCGCCGATTTAAGCAAATGATTATGTGCAATCGCTAAACCCCAGGCCTGTTCCAGTGTTTCTGCTGAAGTCATTGACATATTTAATAGCATGAGACCACTGATTGAGGCTAAGATTAGCTTGTTTATATCTATTAGCATGACATAGATCTCTCAGAATAATATTTTGATTAACAATTGATCTTTCTCCTTCAGAAAGCGTAATAATTTTTTCATTTAGAAACTAGCAGGCTAAAAAATGGATTACTGTTTGTGTGCCCCATTTTCAATAAAAATGAACCATATGTTTTCTTATTGCCGCCATCGTTTCCAGGTTAGGCCAGCGCCTAAGGAAAATAACAGCGTTGCTGTTAATACGAGGTTTATAAGCTGAGGCCAGAGATCGAAAAACCCCACGCCATCTTTTTGAAAGATTGCATTAGAGGCCATCATAAAATGCGTAGCAGGAATTGCATTGGAAATAGCATGGATAGCAGGAATCAAATTTTCTACAGGTGTAATAATTCCGGATAAGAATGAAAAAGGGAACCAGACGAGAAACGATAACAAAATAGATTGCAACATGTTGTTACAGATAGTACCGATGAGTATGCCTATTCCTACCATGCTACTTAGAAAAAGGACGGTAAAAACTAGAAAGGCCAGAATACTGCCTTTAAAAGGCACGTGAAACCAAAATACAATCAAGAATGAAAAAGACGTTGCGAACAAACAAATGATCATTGGTGCTACGCTCTTAGCCAATAAAAGTTTGAATGTGGAAAGTGGGGTAACCAATAACTGATCAATGGTACCCAATTGTTTCTCACGTACTACCGCAGTTGATGAGAGAATAAGACCACCTATAATGCCAGCAACCAGAATATGTGAAATGATCACATGATAAACTTCATGAATACCTTGGTTGTATAATGGTCGTACCTGATTATCAATGCCAGGAAGTGAATCTATTCTGTGTCCTGCGCGCGCCAGACTATCCAAAGTGAGCTGTCGATTGATATCATTAATGATCGCAGTCGCATGACCCACCCCTTGCCCAGCCAAGTTTGCGTCTGACCCATCTGCAATATATTGAACATCTCCCCCCCGGCCATCCTTAATATTGCGAGAAAAACTTGCGGGAATAATCAGCGCTGCCTGCGCTTCACCTGAATCAATTTTGGTTTTGACTTGATTCATATCATTAACGCGGCTGTTTAAATCAAAATATTGGGTCGAAAAAAATTGATCAGTAAATTCACGGCTCATTGATGACCTGTCCATATCATATACAGTCACTTTAATATGATGTGCTTCAAGGAGGAAAGAGTATGCGCAAAGCACGATGCAAACGGTAAAATGGTAAAAAATCAGTCCTGCAACAATGGGGTCTCTAAAGAAATGAATGAATTCTTTTTTTACTAAATTATTAAAAGCATACATATGAATAATCTCCTAAGCTCTGATTTTCTTCATTCGCCAGGCACAGATAGCAAAAATGATTGATGCTTGAATCAGTAGCGGTACGATGTCTTCTATGACAGTGATAAGATCCGCTCCCTTTACCAAAATAGACCGACATGCTTCCGTATAAAATTTAGCCGGGAAGAGATTGGAATACCCATGATAGAAAAATTCTGGTGAGTTATGTATCGGGACGATGGCATCACTATAGATAAGCGCCGGCATCAGGGTAAAAACGATCGCTAACATCATGGCTGATATCTGGGTTTTCGCAATGGTAGAAATAAAGAAACCAACAAGTACGCAGATTAAAACCATCAGAAAGGTAGCCGCGAAAATTGCGGTTAAACTGCCTCGCCAGGGAAGATCGAAGAACCATACACCGAAAACAATGACGAATAGATAATCTAGTGTAAGAAAAATAACGTAGGGAGACATTTTCCCTATAACATATTCAAAGGGGCGGACAGGTGATGCAAAAATTTGCTTGATAGATCCCGATTCCTTTTCTCGTACCAACGCTAATGCGGAAAGAATTGGAACAAAGCCCATAATGGTGACACTGAAGGCGCCTGTAATTTTAAATGTGAATTCTCGTAACGCTTGGTTGTACCACGAACGAACCGATAGATTTACCGATTCAATTTTCCCCATACCCTTTGATTTTAGGAATTTTGTGATTAGGGACGAAGAATAATCATCATTAATGCCTTGCAGATAGCTCAGGATAAACAGTGTACTGTTCACGAATGATGAATCCACCAACGTTTGGATAGTGGTCGGCGCTTGTCGAGCCAGGTTTTTTGAAAAGTCGGGTGGGATAACAATACCAAAACCAACTGAGCCATTATCAAGAAGATTCAATAACTCCTGATACTCTGTGACACGATAACTGAGATTAAAAAATTCAGTATTATCGATTGTATTGATGTAATCCACGCTCTCTTTCGATTGGTTCATATCGTAAACTGCAAAAGGGTACTGTTTCATTTCGTATTGAACTGAATAGCCAATTAAAAACAAGAGAAAAATGGGCATAAACAATGCAATTGACAAACTTAATGGGTCTCTCACCAAATGTAGAAGTTCTGTTTGGAATACGGCCTGAATTCGTTGAATGCTTTTTTGTCTGGTTTTCAATAGCTGCATAATTTGCCTGCTTTCTTTCAAGTGCTCTTAAATTTAGCGTAACGAGTTGTACACATTGTTTGAATACTCATTACCCTAATGCCTCTTGGGCATTAGAAATTTTATTTAGAAAAACATCTTCAAGTGTTGGGCGAATTTTTTCAATGCTATTAATTTGTATTCCAGCATCACGTATCATTTCCAGGCTGAGTTCTTGTTCATTGTTATGTGTAATGGCATGTACTGTCTCTCCAAACATTGAGGCTTGTTGTACATTATCCAATGAAGATATTCCATGATAAGTATTAAGCAGGGCAGGGGTTTTTATTTCATAACACTGTACTGGAAGCGTGCTCTTTAACTGTTCGGGTGATCCTACGCCAATGAGCTTGCCAGCATTAACCAGCGTGATTAAATTGCAGCGATCGGCTTCTTCCATAAAGTGTGTTGTGACGATCACGGTCACGCCACTTTCGGATAAATCGTAGATAATGTCCCAGAATTCCGCTCGAGCTATCGGGTCAACACCTGATGTTGGCTCATCCAGAAAAAGTAATTTTGGCTCATGCATCAAGGCAGCACCCAATGCCAGTTTTTGCCTCCAGCCTGTCGGTAATTCCCTAGCAAGATATGCCTTCTTATTTTGTAGGCCTGCAAGATCGATAGCCCAGTTTATTTGGCTTTTGGCTTTCTGACGGGAAAGACCATAAATGCTGGCAAAAAACTCCAGGTTTTGAATGACACTCAAATCGGGGTAAAGTGAAAACAGTTGAGACATGTATCCGATATTACTTTTGGCCAAACGTCGTTGCTGGCAAACATCGTAACCGGCGATGAAAATATGACCACTGGTTGGCTGTACCAGGCCACACATCATTTTAATTAGGGTTGTTTTCCCTGCACCATTGGGACCTAACAAACCAAACACCGTCCCCTTACTTACAGTAAACGAAATTTCATCTACAGCTCTGAATTCGCCATAGTGTTTTGAAGCATTTTCAACGTTAACAACGGTTTCTGATAATTGACTTGTAACGGGATTCTTATGAAACTGTTCTATAATCATGGCATCGTCATGAACAATGACATCCACTTCCTCAGCCTCATTGTCATTCAGCATAGATAAATACACATCTCCCATATTGGGCCTAGTTGGCGTGAACGTATTTATTTCGACATT
>JAHZIU010000308.1 GCA_022601315.1 Betaproteobacteria bacterium | reverse complement strand
TTTTTCTTGGTTATACGGCAAGAGGTATAAACTCCTGCTAGTGTAACGGCAGCCGTTCCTTGGATATCGTCATTAAAGCAGCGGACCTTTTCACCATAAAGATCCAGCAATTTAAATGCATTCGGTGTTAGAAAATCTTCAAATTGAATCAGTGCATTTGGAAACCGTGTTTGAACAGCTCTGACAAATTCATCAACCAAAGATAGATATTTGTCGCCCGTTACTCTGGCAAAAGGATATCCAAGATATAATGGATCATCCCGCAAGGATGTATTATTAGTACCCACATCCAGCATGACCGGCATACATTGCGCTGGATTAATCCCGGCGCAAGCGACATATAACGATACCTTACCAATCGGAATACCCATGCCATTCGCACCAAGATCACCCAAACCTAAAATACGTTCCCCATCCGTCACAACAATGATGCGTACATCTTCTTCAGGCCAGTTTTCGAGTATCGAAAGAACATCGCCACGATCTTCAGGCGTGATATAAAGCCCTTGGGGGCTTCTAAAAATATGTGCGAACTCTTTACATGCTTCTCCCACCGTTGGTGTATAAACCAACGGCATGATTTCATCGATATGATCAATCATGATCCGATAAAAAAGACGTTGGTTACGTTCCAGCAATGCATTCAAAAAAATATATTTCTCAATATCACTGGTTTTGCTGCGTATGCTTCCCAAAACACGGCCAATTTGTTTTTTGATATCTGCTACGTCGTAGGGTAGTAATCCTCGCAAACCCAGTTGTTTGCGCTCATCCCTCAAAAAAGCAGTAGATTTTGTGTTCGCAGGGTCAACTAACAGTGCTTTTCCACGTAAGTGTTTCATATTGAATATTTCTCCAGATACTTCATTTAACCAATTCAGGAATCGTCAACACAACCGAGGCACAAAGATGAATAAACGCATTCTTTAAACATCATAACGCAACTCACACAAAGATAAGAGCTCCAAAAACACAGTTAAATCTCATCTTTTCATTTGATGGCTTAAGATTTGAGCTGATCAGCAGTAGTTTTAGGTCAAATCTAGTGTTGGACAACCTTTACGGTGAAAGTTAAACTTGCAACTTATCAGTAAGTTTTTTATCTGAAACATTAGCGAGCATGTCGCTTAGTCTTTTTAATCAAGCAATTTTTTATCCTCAAGGATTAGCCACAATAAAATCATGAGTCAATCACCATTTCCAATACCTGATCCAAATCAATATACTGAAGAAATTGTCGCACAATTGGTGCATACATTTTATGCCAAAGCCAGAAAAGACCCATCACTTGGCCCAATTTTTGAAGAACATGTACTCGATTGGGATGCACACTTTGTACAAATGACCAATTTTTGGTCGGCCCAACTAAGAGGTACTAGCCGCTTTAGAGGCGCTCCCATGCCTAAGCATATCGTATTACCTGAATTGACTGCCGAATTATTTGAGCGCTGGCTAGCACTTTTCCAAGAAACAACACAAGAGCTAGGTAATCCAAACTTGCAGAATCATGCTGACACAGTCGCAAAATTTATTGCAAACAGATTATGGCAAGGCTATCAAATGAGTAATTTTCCTGACAAACAACCCGTTGCGTTGCAAATTTCTTAAAAATTATCAAATAATAGGCTACGATTATTTTTTAAAACCAAACCGCACATTGCAAACAATCTTGACAATTTTTGTTAAATAAACCATTATCGCCCCCGCACATGAAATTGGAACTATTAATAATTGAACTTTATTGTAAAAAATAAAGTGAAAGGCATTGGATTAAGTAATCAGCATAAGTTTAAGTCCCGTTTTAGCATCAATCTGCTATAATCTTTCGGTTGCTTAGAACAGTATGTTGCAAACATAGAGAAGTGCCATGCGCCCGTAGCTCAGTTGGATAGAGTACTTGGCTACGAACCAAGGGGTCGTGGGTTCGAATCCTGCCGGGCGCGCCATTCTCATTTTTTGGTCAATATTGTTGCCTAACATTCTGAAAGGCAACGATAAATAAGAGGGTTCGATACCCCTCATTTCGGACATAGGTGAGGCCGAGACCAGTGAAAGCGAGTTTTAGGACTGCGTGTTTGTCTTCAAACCAGCCGTTAGCCCATAGTTTATACGCTTCTTGCAAAAAGCTAAGCGAAGTTCGATTCCTCTCGTCATAGGGTCTGATCGAACGACCACAACTACCCAGTTTTTCCTCAATTACGAGCTTTTTGCCTGTAATCGTTATTCTTATTGGTTTTTAGTTATTTTTCCGAAAATACAGTTTGTACTTAAGGTTCACTTGCTGGTTTTTAACTATGCACTTGCAGTGCATAGGGAGCTGAGTTGTTAATTGTTGCATAATTATTTGCAGTAGATATATTGAAACTGGCTTATAACAACTAATAGTTAGTACAAATCTTTAAAAACAGCTAAAGCGGAAACTATCATCCAGGTCGAGTGGCAACACCAGTGTACTTAACTGTGCATTATTCGCCGACTCGCAAAGTGCCTGACGTTCAGTAGGATCATCACTGAATTTTTGTAAATATTCCGCATTTAAAACGGGTTTTCCAGCTTCAATAAATGGTTCTAATGTGTTGCATTCATCAAATTCATGGCATTGTTCGTTTACATGAAAATCAAAGTAATCCACTAACTCAGAGATTTGTTCCAGATCGTTTTTGAGACCAACCGATAAACCTCTTTTATGCGATTGGTTGGCGATAAACTTATTGAATGCCAGTTGATCCCTGGCAGTTAACTCAAAACTCGTATCATTTTTAAATGCGGTCATGTTATCTGGCTCAACACCGTCACAACCTTTCAACATTGCTAAATTAAGTCGTGATATCATTATGTTTGCCACATTCAGAGAACGAATATCGAGCCACCTTTCATCTGGAAATCCATCCAGCGTATTACCCAACTCAGTCGCGTTAAACTTATCTTTGTCTATTCTGAAATCTTCATAAGAGCCTGCTGAGAAATAACAGATTACCTTCTTTCCTGAAGATTTTAGTGAATTGATCAATGCCACAGATGAGTCAAACAGGTCAATGTCATACAACTCAACGGGATAGTCCACATTGACTTCACCACTAATTTGCCATTGCCAGGTTATTGATACGGGTGGACGGTACCAGTCGGTACCGGTGACAGGTAAAACGTCTGGATCAAGTAACGGTGCAGTAGACAGAAAAAATAATTCAATATTTGAGAAACCGCTACTGCCGTCATTGTTGTATGCAGTGGCTGCAATATAGAAGGCTGCGCCATCCCACAGCTCCGATGAAATAAATGTGGTATCACTCATTTCGATTGTTTCAATGCTATCTGGTCCAGTATAAGGATATGGCGCATACAGCAGCTGATAGCCATCTGCGCCAGAGACTGGCGACCATTCAACAGATACAGTGGTGCGATCTTGTGTGACTACGATTGATGGTGGTTGTGGCGCTTCCGCAAATGCAAGTTTACTGGCCAAAAGAAAAAACACACCGAGTATTATTTTGTTATTTTTCTTCATAATTTTCGCTAATTATGTAACTGTTTGTCATCATATTATATGTAATGACAAACAGTTACTTAGGTTTTTTACTCGGCAAGTTAGATATATGCTATACCTGTATCAGCCAGACCAACCAGATTAATGTTGGCGACATTCAAATCAGTATCCGCAGCAAGTACACCCAATTCACCGACTGTCATGCCATTATTGAGCATATCTACAAACGGTTGAGCCTGTTGGGCGCTAGGCGGCGAACCGACCACATTGGTCCACAGGAGCGCGACAATATCTTCTGGCGTGGATCTGCCTGTTTCATTAATTGCCAGCTCGGCAAGGTCTACATATGATATGCCGCCATCTTTGAGATCCAGACCAATACCGACAAATTTTTGATTTGCGATTGATTCCCGGCCAAACACTGCACCCAGTAGTTTTGCAACTTCTCCTGCGCTGGTATTTAAATCATAGGCGATGCCGACATCGGAAAACTGTATGCGCTCACCGTTGATCAATTGGTCTTGACCATCACTACCGACGGTATCCATGACGTTGAACCCATTGGCTGTTCGTGCAATTGCATAATTGGCTATTGGGCCTGAGAACACGGCAGTATCAGATCCTGCACCACCGTCAAAGATATCGTTGCCCTGTAGACCTTCAAACACATTGGCGCCATCATCTCCCATGAAGTTATCGTCAATGGATGATCCGATCAGTTTGGCGGCGCCAGAGACGAATTGTTCAATATTAGTGAAAGTGCCGCTAACAGATTGGAGTTCAGTGACAAACTCGATTTCGAAATCTGCGTCAACGGGTACAGTGCGTGCCAGATCGTTAGTTGAATTGGCAAAGGTTGTATCTGCTTCCAGTACATCTTGTGGTGTGAGCTGTGCGCCACCAACGCTAAGTGGTATTACACCGCCAGCATTGGAT
>JAHZIU010000041.1 GCA_022601315.1 Betaproteobacteria bacterium | reverse complement strand
TGTATTGTGTGGCATTAACAGAATTATTTACTGACATAAAATTCAACCCCTCTGTATGAAAGATACGGATTTCAAATTCGTGTAAATCAGTTACTGTGATTGCTGCGTGTTTTACCCTAAACTTGCTATTTACGGATACAGGTTCACAAGCTGTTTTATCACAAGGGTTAAACCAAAGTCTATTTGGCTTGTTAAGCCGATCAGACCAGCAACACTGAAAACCAAACTGCATTCGTGATATCACGTTGAAGGCGTAAAAGCCATACAAATAGGTACGCGTTTCCTCAACGGTTTGTTACATGCTAACTGATTTATAAAAAATTAACAGTAGAAATTAGTGTTTTTGAGTAACTATTTGCAATGGAATAATCAATGCCATTGCGTAAAAACGAATGGTGGGATAGTGAGGCTTGGTGGGTGATTGCGCGGTATGTAGAGTGGGTTTTATTTAAATAATTCGATATTTCAATAACTCAGTATATCCGGTCTGCTTTCGTCCAGAATGGTTTGCACACAATCTCCTGCGGTATTATACATACCACCGTTTTCTATGCACTCAGAGGTATTTTGATCTGGGTTTTGATTTTGTTTGCTACCAATGCCTGTTTTTTCTACATAAATTAATAGTGCAGTAGATACTAAAAAGATAATTAGGAATACAGTTTTTTCGTTCATTGTGCTTGCATAGGTCATTATCCTATGGCTAATTGTTATTATCAGTTTTCTTTGTTTTTGCGCGAATTCTTCGGGCTTCTTTAGGATCTATTTTTAGTGGTCGATAGATTTCAACTCGATCCATACTTTGTAATATGGTATCACGCTGTGTGAATTTGCTGAAGATACCGATTTTGTTTTTTAACAGATCTATTTCGGGAAATTCGTCTATCAGTTTCGACAGCTTTATTGCTTGTTCTACAGTTGCGCCTGTTGGAACGCGCAGTTGTTTTAGTATTTGTTTATCTTTTTGAAGCGGCGCGTAGGCTACTTCAATGTCAATAAATGCGGTCATGAATCTTTATATACGGCATCTGCACGTTCAATGAACGATTCTACAAAACTATTGGCGATCATATGAAATACCGGTCCGACCAGTTTCTCTAAAATTTTATGAGAAAAAGTATAATGTAGGCGGAATTCAATTTTGCAGGCTTTGTCCGATAATGGCGTAAAACGCCAGTGACCGTCCAAGTGTTCAAACGGCCCGTCCAACAGTGTCATTTCAATCAGGTCAGGGGGCTGGCGTTTATTTTCTGTAGTAAAACTGTGTTTGACATGATGATAGTTGATGTTGACGGTTGCATGCGTAATGGTTTCATTCTGATGGTCTACGGATGTGCCGCCACACCATGGCAGAAATTCTGGGTAATTTTCCACTGCATCAACCAATGCAAACATCTGACTGGCTGAATATTCTACTAATACTGATTTTTCTATTTCTGCCATAAAGTAAATCACCTCGCTTCAATGAGGTCATGCTTAAAAACTGATAAAATACGCTAAATGTTAAAAACGCTACTTAGACGCTTGTCCTGTCCTTTATGAGTATTATCCAAAATAAAAAAGCTTTTCACGATTATTTTATCGAGGAAAAATATGAAACTGGGCTGGTGTTGGAAGGTTGGGAAGTCAAAGCCATCCGTGCTGGGCGAGTTCAATTAAAAGAAGCCTATGTTATCATCCGTAACGGTGAATTATACCTCATTGGTTGTCATGTTAGTCCGCTGAAAACAGCATCGACGCATATTAATCCTGATCCAATTCGAACGCGTAAGTTATTATTGCATGCTGAACAGATAAACCGACTTATTGGGAAATCTGAGCGTGCAGGTTTTACGATTGTGCCATTAGACCTGCATTATAAAGCAGGTAGAATTAAGTTGGAAATCGGATTGGCCAAAGGTAAGAAACTACATGATAAACGTGAGTCAGAAAAACAGAAAGAATGGGCACGTGATAAACAACGCATCATGCGTGCCAAATAATATATCAAGTAATGTATTAAGCGATTATCAATTCAATTTAAACTTCAAAATTATTTTACTCATTTAAATGGTTATGCAGAAACCTATTGCTGTTTGGTTATTAATTTGTTGTGTCCTAGTGTTTGCAATGGTTGTTGTTGGTGGTGTTACACGATTGACTGACTCGGGCTTATCTATTGTTGAGTGGCAGCCGATTATTGGCACCATGCCGCCTATTACCCAGGGAGACTGGGATGAAATGCTGGAAAAATACCGTGCGTCGCCACAATATCAACAAATCAATAAAGGTATGAGTGTCGACGAATTTAAAAGTATTTTCTGGTGGGAATATTTCCACCGATTGCTGGGGCGACTTATCGGCGTCGTATTTTTTGTGCCATTTGTTTATTTTTTAATTAAAAAACAAATTGATAAGCCGTTAGGACTTAAGCTGACCGGCATGTTTGTTTTAGGGGGATTGCAGGGCTTTATGGGTTGGTATATGGTGATGAGTGGACTAGTGGATAATCCGCATGTTAGCCAATACCGTCTTACTGCGCATTTAGGCTTGGCATTTGTCATCTTTGCTGCATTGTTCTGGGTCGCACTGGATTTGTTGTCGCCAGAGGGCGGTCATCAACAAATGACTAAGCAATTACAAAGTTTACGACGTTTCTCAATTGGGCTGACGTCATTAATTTTCGTAATGGTCCTGTCTGGTGGATTTGTTGCGGGTATACGCGCCGGATTAGCCTACAATACCTTTCCGTTAATGAATGGACATTTTATACCGCCTGAAATTTTTATGTTGGAGCCGTGGTATCGAAATTTCTTTGATAATATGGCTACAGTACAGTTTGATCACCGTTTGATAGCCTGGATATTGGCTTTTTTGGTGCCATTATTCTGGTTTAAAGCGATGAAAGCTGAATTGCCCAGTACAACACGTTTGGCTTGTCATCTATTACTGATTATGTTGGCGATACAGATCAGTCTTGGCATTGCAACCTTATTGAATTTTGTACCCATTCCATTAGCTGCTGCGCATCAAGGTGGGGCAGTGTTGCTTTTTGCTGCGGCGTTGTGGGTCAGTCATCGATTGCGTAAGCCCTAGTTTTTCTTTTCGTTGAGTCCGAGCCGTTCCATGCGATAGCGCATGGAACGGACGGTAATGCCTAAAGTTTTGGCTGCTGCTGTGCGGTTATACTTACTTTGTTCCAACGCCTTGATGATGGATTCTTTTTCCAGCCGATCGAGATAATCTTGTAGTGGTAGGCCTTCACTGGCAGTGGTTTGTACTGCGTCGGCAGTATTTGACGGCGATTCTTTAGGCGCTAATTGTAATTCATTTTTACCAATTTTTTCATCTGCGCATAGTGCTAATGTGCGTTCCAGAATGTTTTCCAGTTCTCGGACATTGCCGGGGTAATCGTATTCAGTTAATGTGGTTATGGCGTCTTTCTTGAGATAACAGTTTGGCCTGCCGGTTTCTTCGCATAGCTGGGCGAGTATAGTTTTAGCGATTAGTGGAATGTCTTCGCGCATTGTGCGCAGTGGCGGCATGTTTAACTCAATTACATTGAGTCGATAATACAGGTCCTGGCGAAATTGTCCCTCTTCGACACAATCATTGAGCTTTTTATGGGTAGCGCTAATGATGCGGACATCTATCTGCTCTTCCTGTGTGTCCCCAATACTTCTGACTTTCTTTTCCTGTATAACTCTGAGCAGTTTAACCTGCATGGCTAGTGGTAAATCAGCTACTTCATCAAGGAATAAAGTGCCACCGTCAGCCGCTTGGAAGAAACCCTTTTGATCTTTATCTGCGCCGGTAAAAGCGCCTCTTTTATAACCAAAGAATTCACTTTCCATTAGATTTTCCGGAATTGCGCCACAGTTTACCGGAATAAATGCCTGTTCACGTCGTGCACTTCTTTCATGAATCATTCTGGCTGCGAGTTCTTTTCCGCTGCCTGATTCGCCACTGATATACACAGCAGCCTGGCTGCGTGATAGTTTTTCTATGGTTGTGCGTAATTGATGCATGGGTGGTGATTCACCCAGCAGGGCACGTTGTTTTGTTTTGCTTGGTGCGGCTGTTACAACTTCAGCCTCAGCTTTAATGGGTGGTAAACTGAGCGCGGATTTAACCAGAGCGCGTAATTGTTTAAGCGATACAGGTTTGGCCAGATAATCGAACGCGCCAGCCTTAAGTGCTGCGACAGCGTTTTCTGTAGTGCCGTAGGCGGTGATTACAGCAACAGGTAAATCGGCGCAGTGGTTGACAATGTGTTTGACTAGATCGAGACCATCGCCATCCGGTAGATGCATGTCTGTGAGACATAGATGAAATTGATGGGATTGTAACGATTGTTTGGCATCATTGATGTTCATAGTGCTGACAACATCCATACCCATGCGTGCTAATGTCAATTCGAGCAGTTCAATAATGTCTGGCTCATCATCAACAATCAGTACATGTGGGGAGTTATTGTTGTTGTGTGATGGTGCAATTTGGTTATCAACGGGCTGCATGATTTAAAATTCTTTAAAAATAATTCTAAAATGCCCGCCCGTCAGGTTTTCAATATATTCGAGTGAGGCATGGTTTGTCTCACACATTTCACGTGCAATATACAATCCCAAACCCGTACCACTTGGTGCGGTTGTGAAAAATGGCTCAAATAATTGTTTAAGTTGTTGAGGGGAAACACCTGAACCGTCATCCAGTACATCCAGATAGATGTTGTTTGCTCGGTTAGCTTTGGTTAATTTGATGCGAATACTGTCTTTCTGCTGACGGCAATGGCGCCAGGCATTACGGCATAAATTCCATAAAATCTGATTGAGGTGACCGCTGTCGAAGTTAATCAAGTGTGATTCTGATACTTCCAGTATGAATACCTCAGGATTGATTTTTTCAGTATGACAAAAATCCTCAATAAAATTACGAATGAAAAGAACGGCATCGATTGTTTCTGTTTGAGCCGTATCCCGGCGATTAAGTTGTAATACATCTTGCACGATTTTGTTAAGACGTTGTGTATTGTTACTAATAATACGTAGCAATCGAGCATGTGTTGGGTTTGACGACTGTTCTTCTTGCAGAAGCTCTGCCGCATGGTTAATTGATGATAAGGGGTTGCGAATTTCATGTGCAATGTTCGCTGACAGACGCCCCAGCGCAGCCAGTTTTAGTTGTTGTACCTGTGCCTGAATGCGACTCATGTCTTCGAGAAAAATTACTACGCCAGCACGACTGTTTGTTTTTATTGGCACAAAACGCGTTCTTACAATGGTATTGCTATTGGGTAAGCGTAATAGATCAAATCTTGTGTTTGTGTTGTCTCGCCAGGTTGCCAATCGAGTTGCTAAGACGGGGACATAATCAGCAAGCTTGGCTTGTTCAGTTTCATCGGCATCTGGCTGCAGACCAATCAGTTTTTCTGCGTAGGCATTACGCTGCTTGATATCGCCGTTTTTATCGACAACCAAAATACCTTCTTGCAGATCCTGAATCACCAGTTGATTTACTTGGGCCATATTGGCAAGATCTGTACCACGTTCCAATGCCAGTTTTTCGCTGGCAAGTGCGTAGGTGGCAAGTTGATGCGCCAGCCAGGCGACAGCAAAATAACCCATGCTTAGCAAACCTGCATGTGTATACTGCGCCGAATAGCCGGGAATAGAAAAAGAAGCGTAAGTTTCCTGTAGTAACACACCGATGGCAGCAATGGCTGCAAAAAACAAAGCTAAACGTCCACGACTGATTAGCCCTGAGCCTGCCAGTGAGACCATGAGCAAGATACCTAAACCGCTATGAATGCCGCCACTTGCATAAATCATGAGACAAATGAAAAAAATATCACCCATTACCTGCAGCGTTAATTGCGAATCAAAATCAGGTTTACGCTGCTTAATCATTAAAATGGATGCGCTACTAAACAGGATATGTCCTAATACGGCCTGTAAAAAAAGACTGTAGTGATAGGCCCCAAAGTTTGTCAGGTGAAATACCCATGTGGTTGTAATCAGCCCAATATCTACCACAATGCGATAACTACTAAAGAAAAGTAGTGATCGCCAGAATTGATCCGAATAACCAGATTCTGAAGGCCATAATTTGGCTTTATGTGATAGCGCGGGATAAGTAATCACTATTTAATTTATTCTGATGCTTCTAAATGTTGATGGCGATGTTCGTCACTGCAAAAAAACAGGTCGTCGCTGGCAATACTTTCACTTTTAGGTAAATGTACCCCGCAGTGTGTGCAACGGACCATGTCTTCAATGGCCTCAGACGGCGAATCAGTTTCTGTATCTTCAGGCTGACGACTCTTGATAATCCAATAAATCAGTAATGCAATAATTACAAAAAAAATTAATTTTCCAAACACTATGTACCTCCGATAAGATGTTTACTAGGCGTCAAGAAACTGATGTTTCCTGACGTCCATTCTTAATGTCGATCGACCATTACTAGTAAGCTAAGCGTAAGTCGATAGATATCAGGATAACAAAATATCATAAACTTTTATCTGGGAGATATTATTTGTCTGATTGCGAGGGTAAGCTTACCAGTAACGCGTTTGTTTCAATTACGCTAATACAAAGGTATTACCGCTATTTCTTTAACTACTCTGGAAATGTAGTGTAGGAACTGGAGTAGGTGGGGTCTTTGACTGCACGCAGTGGCTACGGCAGCTGTGTAACAATGTTGTAAGAATGTACAGAATTAGCTGCAGTAGTTATTTTCTCTGAACCAGACTATCGCGTCTTTTAGTGCTTCCGTTGCCGGTCGATGTTGATAACCTAATTCACGTTGGGCTTTGTCACTGGTAAAATACATGATTTTTTTTGCCATACGAATACTGTCAAGTGTTGCGCGCGGTTCTTTATGTGTTAGTGCTGCAATTTTCTCCATTGTCCAGGCAATGGGTAACATTAAGTTGACCGGTAAATTAATACGTTTCGTTGGTTTTGCCGCAATTTTATCGATTGTTTGCAGAATTTCAAATAAAGTCATATTATCGCCGCCCAGAATGTATCGTTCACCCGGTTTTCCATGTTCATAAGCCAATAAATGGCCATTCGCAATATCATCTACATGCGCAACATTCAGGCCAGTGTTGACATAAGCGGGCATTCTGCCTTGTAGTGTATCCACGACAATACGA
>JAHZIU010000307.1 GCA_022601315.1 Betaproteobacteria bacterium | reverse complement strand
TACGCATTTCACTGCTACACATGGAATTCCACCCCCCTCTGCTACACTCTAGCCTTGTAGTTTCAAACGCAGTTCCCAGGTTAAGCCCGGGGATTTCACATCTGACTTACAAAGCCGCCTGCGCACCCTTTACGCCCAGTAATTCCGATTAACGCTTGCACCCTACGTATTACCGCGGCTGCTGGCACGTAGTTAGCCGGTGCTTCTTCTGTCGGTACCGTCATGAATTACGATTATTAGTCGCAATCTTTTCTTCTCGACTGAAAGAGCTTTACAACCCGAAGGCCTTCTTCACTCACGCGGCATTGCTGGATCAGGCTTTCGCCCATTGTCCAAAATTCCCCACTGCTGCCTCCCGTAGGAGTCTGGGCCGTGTCTCAGTCCCAGTGTGGCTGGTCGTCCTCTCAGACCAACTACTGATCGACGCCTTGGTAGGCCTTTACCCTACCAACTAGCTAATCAGGCATCGGCCGCTCCAAAAGCGCAAGGTCTTACGATCCCCTGCTTTTCTCCTCAGAGAGTATGCGGTATTAGCACATCTTTCGATGCGTTATCCCCCACTCCAGGACACGTTCCGATGCATTACTCACCCGTCCGCCACTCGCCACCAGGAGCAAGCTCCCGTGCTGCCGTTCGACTTGCATGTGTAAAGCATGCCGCCAGCGTTCAATCTGAGCCAGGATCAAACTCTTCAGTTTAATTCTGTTAAAACTCTCGCTTGACGTTATGTTGATTATGATATAAAACCATTATCTACATTTTGTAATGCGAGTATTACTTCAATTACTTTTGATTTTATTTTAGCAATAAAATCATTTCCTTGAGATAAATACCCACACCTATCGATTGTATTTTTTTAAAGAACATTGCTGCAATCAGATGTTGCGTCGTTGCAGCGAAGAAGCGAATTATACAGACTCTATTAAGCCGGTCAAGGTATTTCTATGCTTCGCTTGCATTTTAATTTCCAAGGCATAAATTTGTCAATTTTTACCTCCAAAAAATCCTGCAAATACAAACTCATTCTTCACTGTCATTAAACTTAGGCTTTTTTTCTTATTTTTAAATTTAAATATTTCTTTATTACCATCCCCTATTTCACACCCTGTTTTAAGCTCGCTTCAATAAAACAATTCAAGTCTCCATCCAAAACACTCTGTGTATTCCCCACTTCTACATTCGTTCGTAAATCCTTTATCCTAGATTGGTCTAATACATAAGAGCGAATTTGATGGCCCCAGCCGATATCGGTTTTAGAATCCTCTATTGATTGTTTCTCATCACTGCGTTTTCGTAACTCAGCTTCAAACAACCTTGACTTTAACATGGCCATTGCATCTGCTTTATTACGATGTTGAGAACGACCACTTTGACATTGCACAACAATTCCACTTGGGTTATGCGTTATTCGTATTGCTGAATCAGTTTTATTAATATGCTGACCTCCCGCTCCTGAAGCTCGGAATGTATCTATCCTTAAATCAGCCGGATTAATATTAATCTCAATCGTCTCATCAACTTCAGGATAAACGAACACACTTGCAAATGATGTATGGCGTCGATTACCTGAATCAAATGGAGATTTGCGTACCAATCGATGTATTCCTGTTTCTGTACGCAAGCAGCCGTAGGCATACTCACCAGTCACTTTAAGACTGGCACTTTTAATACCTGCTGTTTCGCCAGGAGATTCTTCCATCACTTCCACCGCCAGCCCCTGACGTTCACAATAACGTAAATACATACGTTCAAGCATCTCCGCCCAATCCTGCGCTTCAGTACCACCTGAACCAGATTGGATATCAACAAAACAATTATTCGGATCCATTGAGCCAGAAAACATGCGTCTAAACTCCAATCTGGCTATCACTGTTTCCAACTGCACAACGTCATCTGCAATACTTTTAAGTGTTTCGTGATCTGCTTCCTGTTTTGCCATATCCAGCAATTCACGGGAATCGATTAATTGCTGGCTCATTGACTCCAGTGTCAACACAACATCTTCCAACATTTTTTTCTCACGACCTATTTCTTGAGCTCGCTTAACATCCTTCCAAATCTCAGAATCCTCAAGCTGTCGATTCAATTCGATTAACTTTAGTTGCTTGGCGTCGAAGTCAAAGAAACCTCCGTAATTCATTTGTTCTATTTTCCTGATCCAAAAGTTGATTTGATACCGCATTAATTTGTTCTGTTTCCATATCTTCACCGACTGTTTATATTTACAATGGTTACTATTGTAATCTGAAATACTGCAAACATCCTCTAAACCTAACGCTCACTACATATACGCAACGTAATTATTCCGCCATAATTACAATTTCTACGTAAATGAAATTTATAGTTCCAATAAACAATAACAACCATAAATACAAATATGTCAAAGTTTTTTGCTTTAATTCCAGCTGCCGGCTCCGGTTCACGCATGGGCAATGAATTACCCAAACAATATCTTTCCCTAGCCAACAAACCAATGATTTATCATGCAGTTAAAACATTATGTCAAATGCAGCAAATTATGCGAGTATTCATTGTTCTCGCACCAAGTGATAATGATTGGCTCAATTATGATTGGTCAGAATTTACAGAAAAACTAATAGTATTGAATTGTGGAGGGGCTACGCGTGCTGACAGTGTACTAAACGGTCTAGCTGCCGCACAAAGCGAACTCACCATAGACGCTAATGACTGGATACTAGTTCATGATGCCGCGCGGCCTTGCTTGTCATCATCGCAGTTAGAAAAACTCATCGATGAATTATCTGATGACGAAGTTGGCGGGTTATTGGCCACGCCTGTAGCTGACACGCTAAAACGCAGCAACGCTAACACACGCATCAAACATACTGAATCAAGAGATGATCTGTGGCAAGCACAAACACCTCAGATGTTTCGTTATGCACTATTGTCTAAAGCACTCACTAATACAACAAACATTACCGATGACGCCAGCGCGGTTGAAGCATTAGGCCTACAGCCAAAACTTGTTCACAGCGATGCTTACAATTTTAAAGTAACTTACCCACAAGATTTGGCTTTAGCGGAATTAATTTTAAAACAAAGGAAAACACAATGAGTACTCAAGGCACAATAAGAATAGGACAGGGTTTTGATGTACATCAACTGATTGAAGGCCGAAAGCTTATTATCGGTGGCGTAACCATTCCATTTGAGAAAGGTTTACTCGGACATTCAGATGCGGATGTGTTATTACATGCTATTTGCGATGCGCTACTTGGCGCTGCTGCGTTGGGCGACATTGGTAAACATTTCTCTGATAGCGATTCACGTTACAAAAACATTGATAGCCGCGTGCTATTACGCAATGTCTACAGTTTATTGCAAAAAGATAATTTTCAAATCATCAATATAGACGCAACCATTATCACACAAGCACCAAAAATGGCACCGTATATTCCGACTATGGTGGCTAACATTGCACAAGACCTCGAAACATCGACAAAAAACATTAATGTTAAAGCCAAAACAGCCGAACACCTTGGTGCAATTGGTAGAGAAGAAGGCATTATGGCTGAAGTGGTCTGTTTAATTAACCACATGTAAGATGTGGCATATGACATGTGCCTACCTAGAATCCCATCCGACAAACAAAAAAATCTGTTCGTGTATTCTTTGCGCTCTGGCCTGATTATGCTATACAAAAACACACTATTGGAAACATAATCGCATTATTTACGCATATACTGACTCATTCCCCGTAGAATTGTTTGCTTTAGTGGATGCTTTAAGAAGCAATTTATCTGCAACGGAATTTACAGTTGACCTACGTACGTATAAACCACACATCACGCTAATCCGTAATGCAAAGCACCTCACAAAAATTGATTTTCTCCAACTAAATCAGTGGAAAATTAAACAATGGTGTCTTATACAATCCAATCAAACAAATATAAGTGTCGACTATACCCCACTGAAATGCTGGTTTTTGAAATAGAATAAAACAACCTTAAAATACCAAACACATTTAACACAATAAAATAATTTTGAACATTCTTGCTTTTGATACTTCAACCGAGTTTTGCTCTGTAACACTCCGTCTTGATGGTCAATCACTAAACAAACAAGTTCTTGCAGGTCGCCGCCATTCAGAGCTTCTTTTGCCAATGATACAAGAAACATTGGCTGAAGCAGAACTGCCTTTAGCACAACTTAGTGGCATAGCTTTCGGTGCTGGTCCGGGTTCTTTCACTGGCCTACGTATCGCTTGCGGCGTAGCTCAAGGACTGGCCTTTGCTGTTGATCTGCCCGTTATTGGCATCAGTACATTGGAAGCAATAGCACAAAAAAATGCGACACAAAAAGTTATCGTCGCACTTGATGCACGTATGGGCGAAATTTATCATGCAGCTTACCAACAATTCGCCCATCGTTGGCAAACAGTTAGCGCACCTATTCTTTGCTTGCCGAATCAAGCGCCCACAATATCAGGTGATCATTGGGTTGGCTGCGGCAGTGGCTTTGACGCCTATGACAAAGTATTATCTACACTTTACAATGGACATATTAAGAAAATAAATTACGCACTTTATCCTCATGCAGAAGCAATAGCGCAACTTGCAACACACCAGTTTGCAGACGGGTCAGGCACTGACCCAAGCAATGCTGCACCAATATATATTCGAAACAAAGTCGCATTGAAGGAAAGCGAGCGATGAATAGCTTGTTACGACAAACACCAACATTTAGAAAAATGCTGCAACCCGATGTGAATCGCGTTATTCTTATTGAACGAACGATTTTTCTTTTTCCATGGTCTCCAGTAAATTTCTCAGATTCGATCAACTCGGGCTATCACTGCCAGATTCTAGAACAAAGCGATACACTGTTTGGTTATGGCGTAATGACCATTAATGTAGATGAAGCGCATATCCTAACCATTGGCATAGCACCCGAATGGCAAAATAGAGGGTGGGGGAAAAAACTTTTATACCATTTCATTCAATTAGCCAAACAAGGCTATGCACAGTCCATGATACTGGATGTACGTGTCTCAAATCATGGTGCAGCCAATTTATACCGGCAAATCGGTTTTGAGAAAATCGGCATGCGTAAGGGTTACTACCCCGCAATGTGTGGGCGCGAAGATGCCATAGTTATGCGATTGATGTTATGAATAAACGACGCAAAGTTATTCTGAAAGAACTGGGATTAACACCGTTATGGAAAATCAAGCACGTCAAGCAATTTCCATCGGCCCAAGCAGTAACAACTCAAGCTTCCAAAGTTATACAACCTGTAGCAATCCAGCAAATGGGTTGGGCGCAATTAAATGCCAAAGTAACAAACTGTATGGCCTGTCCATTAAGCCAGACTCGCACGCAAACAGTATTTGGCGTTGGTGATAAACATGCTGATTGGTTGTGTGTTGGAGAAGGGCCTGGTGCTAGAGAAGACGCATTAGGAGAACCGTTTGTCGGCCCAGCCGGAAAGCTGCTTGACAATATGTTGGCCGCTATTGGACTTAGCCGAGGACAACATGTATACATCACAAATATTGTTAAATGCCGTCCGCCCAACAATCGCAACCCTAACAACGATGAAGCACAACAATGCGAGCCATATTTAACCAGACAAATCGCATTGGTCAAACCAAAACTCATTATTGCATTAGGAAAGATTGCTGCACAAAATCTGCTTGGTCGTGATGACAGCATATCCCGTTTACGCGGCACATGCCATGCGTATCAAGGAATACCAGTCATTGTCACTTACCATCCCGCTTATCTATTACGCGCCCTGCCAGAAAAAGAAAAAGCCTGGGAAGATTTGTGTTTCGCCCAAGCAACAATGCAA
Source organism: Betaproteobacteria bacterium (assembly GCA_022601315.1). Classification (GTDB taxonomy): domain Bacteria; phylum Pseudomonadota; class Gammaproteobacteria; order Burkholderiales; family Nitrosomonadaceae; genus Nitrosomonas. The sequence goes on along the minus strand of JAHZIU010000307.1, from coordinate 1,298 downwards.
TCACTCCCCTAACTTTTAGCGATACAAACAAATTGTGTAGTCACGAGTACTACTATCGCGCTAACGTCCAAAACAAGACCATCTATTTATTTTTGCCCTTTTTATCGGTGAGTAGTCCCTCTCGAAGTAAAGCTATGAGATCAATTTTTCAAACAGACTCAATTATAAAAATTGCAATACTTGTCAAATAGTCGCATACAGTTATCCAGATTTGAGTCGTCACAGTATTTTTATTTCATCTAACAAAAGCTTTAATTTTTTAGGTTTTGTTTGGCCCATTTGTAAAGCTACTCTACCTTCAACAATCTCACTCTATGGAAACATGCGATAAAGACCTGTCTTAGGAACATGCAATTTAATTAATGATGTTTTTTTCTTGCACCAATCAAATGTAGTGAATCTCCTTTACTTTGATTCAGCAAATGCCATTGGCGAATCAATGTCATTATTACTGAGACAAACAATCCAAATATCACGATCACAACATAGATATGCACATCAAACAATACCAACAAAGCATAACAAGATAGCATTACCAAAATACTCAGATTTTCATTGAAATTTTGAACTGCAATAGAATGCCCTGCCCCCATTAAAATATATCCACGATGCTGAAGTAACGCATTCATTGGCACAACAAAGAATCCAGCCAGTCCACCAATTACTATCAGTAAAATAATTGCAATCCATAACTCATGAGCCAACGTCATGGCCATCACAATGATACCCATAGCAATACCTAACGGAATGACTGTTACTGATTGCCTTAATGAAATCATGCGCGCTGCCATCACCGCACCGATTGCAATTCCTATTGCAACAACACCTTGCAATTGCGCTGCTTTATTGAGTGGGTAATCTAATGCTACCTCGGCCCACTTCAACACTATAAATTGCAATGTTGCGCCCGCGCCCCAGAACAAAGTCGTTACTGCAAGGGAAATCTGCCCAAGTTTGTCTGTCCACAGCAGTTTTAAACAATGTCCAAATTCATGAATCAAAAATAAAGGATTTTTATCAGGAATACGATGATCAATTCCAGTATTGGGAATAAAGAGATTAAATGTCGCTGCTATTGCATATATTATTGCTACCAGAACAATACTAATTTCCAATGCAGTATCAATCCCAGTATCTATCAAAGGCAAGTCAATGGTCATCAAAACATCTGATACAGCAGGTGTTATTAAGATACCTCCCAAAACAGTACCCAACACAATCGATGCAACTGTTAACCCTTCAATCCATCCGTTAGCAATCACCAGTTTTTCTGGTGGCAACAATTCAGTTAATATCCC
>JAHZIU010000040.1 GCA_022601315.1 Betaproteobacteria bacterium | reverse complement strand
CGTATTTGCAAAGATGATTGGGTAGTATGATGAGCTAAAAAAGCTTGGATGCGACCACGAAAATCCTTGGCTGCAACCATAGGACCCATAGTATGGGAACTGGACGGGCCAATGCCAATTTTAAAAAGATCAAGAACGCTGATAAACATTAAAAATGCCTGTAAAAAATCGAATGACTGTAAAAAGTTGAAAGTATGGTCTAAAACGAATGCGCTGCAAGTATCCTATATGTCTTAGGTCGACTCAACTGTTTTTTGTTCAAGCGTTAAGGGAATGCTGATTAATTTTTGATCAAATGGGCGAGGAAATAGAATATTTTGGGACAAGTTGATGGAGTAATAGACTGAATGTTTCGTCAGTGTATTTGATTTTTGCTCATATCCTTTATGGTTATTAATGGTTTGTCGAATCTCTTGAAAATACAGCTTATTTTTGTTGCTGCGTCTGTGGCCCCCAGTTTTAATGTTTGAATTTAAGATTAAAAATCCCATGAGAAGAAATATTTTACTTTTGTTTTTCCTTGTTTGCGTTTCGCCTGGGGTTTCTGCTGACATTATCTATCAATGGCATGATGAATGGGGGCAGCGTCAATATAGTAAAGAACCAGTGCCTGGCGCGATGATCTCGGATTTGACAGAGCTACCTGAAGTGCAGGAAACAACTGAACAACAGAAACAGGAGGCCATGTTGAGGAAAATGCAGGAAATGAAACAATCTGTATTTGTACGCAAAAAAAATAGGCTAATTGAAAATGATATGAAACTGCAGCAATTGAATACGCGCAACTATTGTACCCAGTTACGCAATAGATTGATGGATTTACAACTCAGCAATGCCCAAAGGCTCGCCTTATTTGGCCATTATTTGCTTATTCCCAATAACAATTTAATTTTTCTGGAAAATGATATTGCCAGAGAATTTCGTAAAAATTGTCGTTAGTTTGAATGCAAAAACATGAAGAAGATATAAGCAGTTAAGTCCAGTACAAAATATATGCAACTTGTTACGAAATAGCTAATTTATTTTGATTTGGAACCAAAAATTATTCGAATAAGTTGGCGACACCATCCAGGCCTACATAATTTATTGAATAATCGGCGTTCTCTTGTACGATAGGTTTCGCATGATAAGCAATACTAACACCAGCTTCTGCCATCATACCTAAGTCATTGGCACCATCGCCTATGGTGATAATATGTTCTCGTTTTAAGCCAAGTTTTTCACGCACTTGATTTAAAACTTTGGCCTTTCCTTCTTTACCTATGATCTCGCCAACTACATTTCCTGTAACTTTTTTTTCTTTTATCTCCAGTATATTTGCGGCTGCATAATCTAATGCCAGTTTTTCTTTAATCCTATCTGTAAAGAATGTGAATCCACCAGAAATGACCATGGTCTTGAGGCCCGCCGTTTTGGCTTGTGTTAACAATTTTTCTGCGCCTGGATTCAACTTAACTCGCTCATCATAGACTTTTTGCAGTGCATCCTGGTTAAGCCCCTTCAGCAGTGCAGTACGGTTTCTAATACTTTCTTCGAAACTGATCTCGCCTCGCATTGTTTGTTGGGTTATTGCAGCAACTTGTGGTTTTATATGATGCATATCTGCCACTTCATCGATGGATTCAATTGCTAGTAATGTTGAATCCATGTCCATTGCCAGTAACCCAAAATCAGATAAATGCAGATCAGGGTTTACAAAAGCATAATCCATTTTTGCATCAGCACAGTATTGTGCAATATCTTCATGCTGATTTGCATTTATTAAGCGAAAAGCCTGGCCGGTAATCCTTACAATCTGGTCAGCTTGAGTGCGTTTTGCAAGTTCTCTTAAGTCACTGTTTTCAATATTAGGTGACTGGATAATTAGGTTCATAAATGAATAGATTTATTGATGTAAGTTTAAGATTGAGGCGATTGAGGCTTGAGAGACGTATTCCATTCTACAATTTTATTGCGCCCTGCATTTTTTGCTGCATATAGTGCTGCATCAGCTGCGATAATCATATCTTTTGGCTCTTGAAAGTTTGTTGTGTCATCCATATACGCTGCAACGCCAATTGAGGTGGTTACATTGACAGAATTGTTATCTTCAAGTTTATATGCAATTGCAGCAATATTATCTTTTAAACGACTGATAAGGTTTCTTGAATCAGCAAGTGAAGTGCCGGGTAGTATTAAGGTAAATTCTTCTCCGCCATAACGACTAAGTGTATCATCTTGGCGAATTTGTCCAAAAATTGCGCATACTACAGAAACAAGGATTGAATCACCAACAACATGTCCGTAAGTGTCATTGACGTTTTTGAAATGATCAAGATCAATCATAGCAATGGTTAATGGTATGTTATTTCGTTGAGAAAGGAGAAATTCGCGTTGAAGTTTGTCATCAAAATACGATCTGTTGTGTGCACCCGTCAGTCCATCACGTTGCGATTTTTCTTCCAGTTCCTTTAGCTTGGCTAAATTATGCACCGTTAATAGTTCTTTGGCTTCAGCCAAAATTCCATCAATTTCTGAAGCATCATGTATGGTTATTTCAAATAAGTCTTCAACTGAACTTAATCCTGATTCCATAATATCAATTACTTCTGTAAGTGTTGTATTATCAAGATCCAGCCAGGATTGTGCTGCTTCAATTAATAAACTGAGATTCTCCGTTTCACTCGGTTTAAGGAAGTAATCTGCCAAATAACGGGATACAGCAACGCAAGATTGTAGTGTTGGGCCCAGTTCTTTCGGTTCGGGCTGGCCATGACTGCTGATACAACAAATTGCTATATAGTCTGGAATATGCCATTGTTTAAGCAGGGCATGGCCCAACTCATCGTGACCTGCGCCAAAAACTTCCCGTTCAGTTTTGAGCAATAAATCGTGATCAGTTGTTGAAGAAAAGACTGGGCTATATTCTTTAGGCATCATGGCGCTATATGCAAGAATGCCGATCTCTTGTAACAGTCCAGCTAAAAATAAATCATCCAAGTTTTTTAAGCCTAACTTTTCACCAAGTGCACGACTCGCCAGTGATGATGCAATAGAACGTAGCCAGAAAGTCTCATTATCAAAAGCAGTTGCGTATTGTCCGGGTGTTTTCATTAACGAATTCGCTAATGTAAATGAAAGAGCGACAACAATCACAGTATGTGTGCCAAGTATACTAACCGCTTGGCGAATATTGGTAGCGACCCGTCGAGATTTATATAACGGTGAATTGGCTACTTTAAGTATTTTTGCGGAAAGTGCTGGATCGAGTGAAATATATTGACAGGCGATACCGATATCAGCATTGGGATCGTTCGCAAGATCAATAATCTTTGTTGCGACAGCAGGTAGACTCGGTAATGAAGTGCAAAACCGTAATCTTTTGGTTATTTCGTCGTTCACAGTACTGTAAACCTCCGAACCGTTCAGTTTAACAACATAATTAAAGGATTATATACCCGAGAAGACCATTGAGTTTTTTTGAATCAACTGTTTTCCGAGATTATTATTATGAGAACAATGCGATGATCAGTCGACACTATCCCAATAATATATGTGTAATGCTATAGTAGTCCATGAGAAAGATCTTTACATAAGTTAAACAATCTATTGAAAATAAATATCGTTGCTAAGCGTTGCATGAGATAATTATTGTACATGAGTGAAAAAGGAGCGAAATGTGGAATTCGAAGTAAAAGTTGCAAACCCGGAAAAACAGCGTGGTGCCTGTGTTGTCGTGG
>JAHZIU010000306.1 GCA_022601315.1 Betaproteobacteria bacterium | reverse complement strand
TTTCTTCACCAATTAAACGAAATAATTTTTCACGTAGTAATTCTGCTGCCACAAAACGTTCACTACGATCAGTAAATTCGTCTTCGGTAAACAGTCGCGGTGCTTCGGGAAGATAAGTTCGAATTGTATCAAGTAATTCGGTTAATTGCGTCCCATGTTCAGCACTCACTGGAATTATTGCTGCAAAATTAAAGATTTTTGACATTTCATTTAAAAAAGGAAGTAATTCATATTTATCTGATAGTCGGTCAATTTTGTTAATAATTAAGATGACGGGCAAATCTTTTGGCAGCAGTTTTAATACCAATCTATCCCGCTCATCAAATCGTTTGGCTTCGATAACAAATAAAACAACATCAACATCTTGCATACTTTGAGTAACCACGCGATTCATTGCAGTGTTTAGTCGATTAATATATTGCTTTTGAAAACCTGGGGTATCAACAAAAATAAATTGTGTATTATTATCCGTGAGAATACCGTTAATTCGATAGCGAGTGGTTTGCGCTTTTTTGGAAGTAATGCTTATTTTTTGTTTTATAAGGTTATTTAGTAGCGTTGACTTACCAACGTTTGGTCTTCCAACAATTGCAATATATCCTGTACGAAAAGCAGTATCAGTCGTCATACTAAATCATGGAAGTTATACATAACAAGTATTGGTTATACACTCATTTTAGGGAAGCGGTACAGGTTTTAGTTAGCTAAAGATAGTTATGTCAATTTAATATTTATAAATACTGCTAAGTTTTGAGAAGCGCTATTGACACCAACATCTTGTCAACGTCACATCAGTAAATATCAATTTGATGTAGTACTCGCTTGTTCATAGGCAAGCTTTGCAGCTGCCTGTTCCGCGCTACGACGACTTGTTCCCTCGCCTAGTGTGCGAATACTAAATTTAGGGATAACGCATTCAACTTTAAATTTTTGTTGGTGTGCTTTACCATGTGTATTGACTACATTGTATTCAGGTAATGCCAATTTCTGGCTTTGCAAAAACTCTTGCAATAGTGTTTTTGGGTCTTTTCCCTGTTCCGTGGTATCAATCTGCGCTAGCATCGGAGAATATAGTGCCGCAACAACAGCCTCAGCACGAGCAAAATCACTGTCTAAATAGATTGCTCCTAATACGGCTTCTAAAGCATCCGCAAGTATTGATGGGCGACTTGCGCCACCACTTCTTATCTCGCCTTCACCTAATCGTATCAACTTGTCCATTTCCAAGCGAAATGCCAAATCCGACAGTGCTTGTTGATTGACCAGACTAGCGCGTAATCGCGACAAATAACCTTCAGGAATTTCAGGGAAAAATTTAAACACAAGACCAGCAATTGCACAGTTTAAAATACTATCACCTAAAAATTCAAGACGTTCATTATGTGCAGCACTGAAACTGCGATGTGTTAAAGCCTCTTGTAATAATTCAGGCCGGGAAAAAACATAACCAAGACGTTTACAAAAAGCATCCAGTAATATTTTCTTGTTGGCACGCATGAATTTTAAAAGTATTACTTTAGCAGTCAATCACTTTTAGGTTCAAAATCTATATGCAATGAAATATTTGAGAAAAGCGGTATTAGCACAGTGTAATTAACACTCAATTGTGTTTTACCTTTTTCTTTATTGATTACAATATCTTTGGCAGTAACCACTTCTATTCTATCTATTTGAGCACGCTTAATAAATGACTGTCTTAATTGGCTTGCCGTGGCATTCTGTAAGCTATCGTCATTAACTATCGCGTTAAACACTTTTTCAATCGCAGAATTTTCAATATATGCAGGCGCTACTTTCATGCCCAATATAGCAATTAAAACCAGTATTACAACCCAAAACATTAATCCTGATATACTAATTCCTTCTTGTTTCCGCAATGCGCCATAAGTCATGCCTATCTCCAAAGAAAATTAAATAATCAATTATTTATTCAATTGACAAGCCAATACGATCAAGTGCGCTAAAATTCCACCAAATCATAAAAGCTTTTCCAACAATGTTCTCTTCCGGTACAAACCCCCAATATCGACTATCACTACTGCTATCCCGATTATCACCTAAAGTAAAATAATTTCCTTCAGGAACCTTACAGGTAAAACTTGTTCTATCATATCTACAGTTTTCACGATGCGCAAAGTGTCGGACACTTGAAAATTGCAATCCTTGTGCTTCCTGATTGATCAGGATTGAGTGACTATCTTCACCCAAATACTCTTCAAATTGGTCAGAATAAATATAGCCCTGTCCCGATTCTACATACTTGTATTCACCAACATGATCTAATTTGACCAATTCGCCATTTACAGTTAATTGCTTATTCGAATAAGTTACGGTGTCTCCAGGAACGCCAACGACACGTTTGATGTAATCTATTGACGTATCTTCTGGGTATCGGAATACCATAACTTCACCATGCTTTGGCTCATTCATATCAATTATTTTTTTATTAATAACCGGTAATCTTATGCCATAGGTAAATTTATTGACGATAATAAAATCACCGACTAATAATGTAGGAATCATTGAACCGGATGGAATTTTAAAAGGCTCTATTACAAAAGAGCGCAAACTAAACACAATTAAAATAATTGGGAAAAAACTTTTCGGGTATTCCACCCACCAGGGTTCACTTTCATCAGATGCTCGTTTATGACGAAGTACAAAATGATCCAGCAACCAGATGCTGCCTGTAAAAACAAGTAAAATAAATAACACGAGCGGAAAGTTCATAATTCTTCCTGTGAGAAACTGATAAAGACATTGTGCATATTAATGTGTACCGAGTTAAACGCTTTATGAATAAGGGAAACGTATACTTTTTTAGTATTCATTATTTATTGTCGACCTGCAAGATTGCCAGAAATGCTTCTTGTGGTATTTCGACATTACCAACCATTTTCATACGCTTTTTACCAGCTTTTTGTTTCTCTAGTAATTTACGTTTTCGAGAAATATCACCGCCATAACATTTTGCAAGAACATTCTTACGCAACGCCTTGACACTTTCCCTGGCAATAATATGAGCACCAATAGCTGCTTGCACAGCGATATCAAACATTTGACGAGGAATAAGTTGCCGCATCTTTTGTGCTAACTCTCGACCACGATGTTGGCTATTACTACGGTGAACAATTAACGAAAGTGCATCAACTTTATCGCCATTAATTAATATATCCAGCTTTACCAAATCTGAAGCACAAAATTCCTTAAATTCATAATCTAACGATGCATATCCACGACTGGTTGACTTAAGTCGATCAAAAAAGTCTAAGACCACTTCATTTAATGGCATTTCATAAGTAAGCATGACTTGCCGACCCATGTATTGCATATTCTTTTGTACACCGCGTTTACTAACACATAACTTAATCACAGCACCAATATATTCTTCAGGTACCAGGATCATTGTTGTGATGATGGGTTCCCGAATTTCTTCAATTTTAGACATGTCTGTTATTTTTGAGGGATTCTCAATCTCGCTGATGGTGCCATCACGCATATGAAGCTGATAAATCACAGTAGGTGCTGTGGTGATCAAATCCATATCATATTCTCTTTCTAAGCGTTCTTGCACAATGTCCATATGCAACAACCCAAGAAAACCGCAACGGAAACCAAATCCTAGCGCTTGCGACGTTTCTGGTTCAAACTGTAATGACGAATCATTCAATTTCAGTTTATCTAGCGCAGCACGTAATGCTTCATAT
>JAHZIU010000305.1 GCA_022601315.1 Betaproteobacteria bacterium | reverse complement strand
AGCGTTAGATTCTCTGGTTACTTTCCTTGATATAGACGCTTTCGGACCATATATTCAGACATATTTTTACGGAAATAATATTGCAATGATCACAGTCTTGCCTCAATTCCCCAATGATCATGGCATGCTTGATTAAGCCATAACCGGTCAAGTGTCAGACGAATGGCCAAATAATCACTCAAATGAAGTTCCGCATTATTATCAGTATGATAAGAAGGATTATGCTGGCGCCAATTGATCAGTCCAGACCAACCGGGTATTTCAAGTGCAAGACGTTGTAAATAACCTTCCCATTTCTCTTCAGGAATCTCAAGATTTGTTAATTGCTGAATAATACAATCCACCGCATCTTCTGGCGTCTCAGAGACAATTTTTTGCCACTCTGGTAAATCGTGTAAAAAGGAATTAGCATCATATTGAGCGCATGATCTCCAAGCAGCGTAAAGCCCCAACTTGTTACGTTCTGGCAATTGCCATGCAGCTACACCTTCATCCATCACAGAAGCACAAATACGAATCAATTGTGGGCGAATTGAATAAAGAATATCAATACCACTGAGCGCCATAACAAAACCTCGCAAGGTGATTTTGTCCCCTATTTGTGCAAACAATTCATCCAGTTCAGCCTCAGCTGCAAACCTTACTTTTTGATGGACAGAAACACCTTCCTTTCCTGTACTTTGGGCATTAATTTTTTCAATCCATTTCCGGGCATGCTCCTCAGACAAATCAAGCATATTTTCAGGATGAAGATCTGTTAATTCAATGCCTAACTTATCTAGAATGCTTTCCCATAATTGCCTGACGGCCAGATGTCTGTCCGGTGTAGAAGAAAGTATGCGTGTACGTGCTTCTTCTGAAACACCAGACCGTACATTATCCAGCACATTCAACTCATCAATTTGCCAATTGAGCTGACTAACCGACAATGTCTGTAATTCATGTATCAGTGCAATTCGGTAAATATCTTTACGTTTAATGGTTAAATTTTCTGCTTTTAATACATCTTCTTCAGCCTGTAATTCTTTTGCATGCGAAAGGGATGCATAGATATCCGTGTCAGTAAGTCTTCCCTGTTGATAAAGCGTTCTGTTTTGTGATTCTGGAAAATAACCATATATGCCAGTCAAGGCTTCAAATTCTTCCAGTCCCTTTTCAAATGGGTGGTGTTGAAAACCATGTATAGTATTGTGATGCACAAATTCATGAATGGGACCTTGTCCAGGTAGAACATGATCCAAATGATCCAATGCTGCAATAATTTGTCCACGTTGATCGAGTGATTCAGAAGTCATATGTATCTTATTCCTATTGAATACGTTGACTGATAATGTCATTCATCTGGGTAATGGTTGCAGTTGACAATTCAATCAATGGCGCAGGCCATAAACCAAAAATCAAAATACCTGCAACCAATAAACTGGCAGCAAGAAGTTCAGGTATTCTCAAATCTTCTATCTGACGCATTTGCGGCTTTACCGGCCCGGTAAATAACATACCGGCAGTACGTATCGCATACGCTGAACTAATCAGTATGCTCAAACCCAGGAATACCATTAAGTAACCCCATTGTTGGAAACCACCAATAGCAACATGAATCTCGGCAACGAAACCAACGGTTCCAGGTAACCCCATAGCAGCAAATAAAGTAATGGTCATGAATAATGCAAAACGTGGCATAACCAAAACTAATGAACTGTAATCTAGAATATTACGCGTATTGGTTCGTTCATAAAGCAGCCCAACCAACAGGAACATTGCACCTGCAACCAGTCCATGCGCGGTCATTTGAAATACAGCACCAGTCAGCCCAGTATAATTTAAAGTAGCGATTCCCAGCATCACAACACCCATATGACTGACTGAGGAATAGGCGACCATCGCCTTTAAATCTGTTTGCCGCCAAGCGAGCAGACCGCCATAAATCATCCCAAACAACGCGATAAAGACTAAAACTGGCTGCATCGCCTGAGCTGCCTCTGGTAGCATCACAACGGCTCTTATTAAGCCGTAGGCACCCATTTTCAGTAAAATTCCAGATAGCAAAATACTGATCGGGCTGGGCGCTTCCACATGCGCCAAAGGGAGCCAGCCATGTAATGGAAAAATCGGCATCTTGACACCAAACCCAATCAAGAATCCTAAGAGCACCCATATCTGTTCATCTTTTGGCATACTTTGCGCAGCGATACTCATGGCTGACATCAAGGTGCCACTATGCACAGGCATGTACTGACTGATCGCGAACAGACTAATGAGCATAAATATTGATCCGCCCATCGTATACAATACGAAATTTAGACTTGCCATATGCCGGCGCACACCACCCCAGCGTCCAATCAGCAAAAACAGCGGTGCCAAGGTTAATTCCCAAAATATATAAAACAAAGACCAGTCTTGGGAAAGAAACACACCCAACATACCTAGCTCTAGCAATAAGATACTAATGTAGTAGCTTTTGATATTGCTAGTGATACTGAAAGAGGCAAGCAAAGCGATTAATGTCAGCAGCGATGCCAAAACAATCATGGGCAAAGATAATCCGTCAAGACCCAAGGCAAATGCGGTATTTAAATTTGGATTGTAAATATAATGTTCGTAGTACTGTAACCCGCCGTCTAATTGATTGTAGTCAACAACCAACCAGCAGCATAGTAAAAACACAACAGTAGCAAATAGATTCGCAGTGAAGCGAATATTTCCCGTGTTCTCGCGAGGCATTAATGCCAATACCAGAATACCTATTATTGGCGTCAAAAGTAATGTACTGAGGATCCCCATTGTTTTTATTTACCTTTATGCTAAAAGCAATTGCATCGTTTTAGAGTGTTGAGGAATCAGTATGTCAGGATT
>JAHZIU010000039.1 GCA_022601315.1 Betaproteobacteria bacterium | reverse complement strand
CGGTTGTTGGCGTATTGAGAAGTATCGTGAATCGTGTCGGGGACAAGTTCTCGGTGGGCGACGCCGTAACTTTTCAACTTATCAGTGACGATTCTTCTCGGTTCATCTCGGTGTTTCTTGAGAAAACGTTTGAAGAAGCGCTTGGCAGCTTTGCCATCTCGACGTGCTTGAAGCAATATATCGACCACTTCACCGTCCTGGTCTACTGCTCGCCATAAATACAGTTGCTTGCCTTAAATCTTTACGAATACTTCATCAAGGAAAAAAGTATCGCCGTATCCTTGATGTTGGCGTCTCAGCTTCTTGGCATATACTGAACCAAACTTGTTACACCATAGACGAATCGATTCATGGGTCACTACGATTCCCTTTTCAGCCAACAGATCTTCGATATTACGGTGACTTAAGTTAAATCGATGATAGAGCCACACTGTGTGCTGAATGATTTCTGGTGGAAATCTGTAGTGTTTGTATAGGAACGTTGAATTTTTCATTCTGTTTTTATCGCCCAGGTACAGTTAACTTGGCAGTACCGATCAATTACATGAATACCACGCTTTATAAAAATACAGTTACACTCATAACTCAGTTTCTACTTTTAAAAAAAGTTTCATGTCAATATGACTTACGTAACTGCTGCATCATCAATATTTCTTGTCATCACCTTTTAATTAATCCGCTCACCAGTGATCTATTTCTATATTCTGATTGCCATCATGTTAGCCACATCTATTGCCCAGGCACAAGAAACCAAGATACCAGAACCCGTTACACTTAAACCTATTAACGTCACGGCAACACGCAGTGAAAAACAAGCTGGTGAAATTCCCAATGCCATTACTTATCATGAACGAGGCAAACAACAAGATTACCAGCCTGGAGCCACGTTGGATGAATTCGTACGTGGCACACCTGGTGTTTTTATTCAAAATCAATTTAATTTTGCGCAGGATTTACGTATTTCAATACGTGGTTTCGGGGCTCGTTCGCCGTTTGGCGTTCGTGGGATTCATATGCGGGTGGATGGAATTCCGCAAACGTTGCCAGATGGGCAGACGCAGCTAGATTCTATTGATCCATCACTGATTGAAAGTATGGATATTTTGCGTGGCCCTTCAGCATCACTGTACGGTAACGCATCTGGTGGCTTAATTAATATGACAACGCGTGGTGCGCCTAATGAAAAAATTGTATTTACCCCTCGTCAAGTGTTTGGACAATATGGTTTCTTTAAATCAGAGCTATTTGCCGGAGGACAACAGAAAAATTTTGATTACACATTATTCGGCTCGCACATGCAACAACGGGGTTGGCGTGCACACAGTAACGTGCAAAATTTCTTTTCTCAGGCAAAAATGAATTTTAAAACGAGTAATAATTCTGATTTAATGGTTATATTTAGAAAGTTTTATTCACCAGAATCAAGAGACCCTGGTGGTCTAACTCGTGATCAGGTGCGCTCGAACCCACAACAAGCAGCCCCACGCAATTTGCAATTTAATGCCGGCGAAGAAGTCAGTCAAGAACAAGTAGCCATACGCTATCGCAAAAGACCTGCTGCAAACAAGGAATTAACGTTCACAGCGCATTTTTTACATCGAGATTTTCAGAATCGCCTGCCATTCACTGGCGGCGGGCAAGTACAATTTGATCGGTGGGTGGGTGGATTAGCTATTCAATTTGTACATAATCACACCCTGTTTAACCGACCAAACCGTCTTTTACTAGGTGTTGACTATGGTATACAGAACGATGACCGTCAGCGGTTTAATAACGATTTTGGTATTCGAGGCGTGCAAACTTTAAATCAAACTGAACAAGTACAAAGTGTGGGACCATTTTTCCGTAACGAATGGAAAGTTTTAAACAAGCTGGATCTGGTCGTGGGTGGTCGTTGGGATTGGCTGCGTTATCACGTAAAAGACACTTTCATGGCAGATGGCAATCAATCAGGTAACAGAACATTGTCTCAGGCCAGTGGAACAGTGGGGCTTGTGTATCATCTGAATGAAAACCAACAGATATATACCAACGTTGCCTCCGTTTTTGAAGCACCAACAACTACTGAACTACTGAATAATCCAACTGGTACAGGTGGTTTTAACCCTAACCTTGATCCACAAACTTCTTTAAGTAAAGAACTTGGTTTTCGTGGTCATTCTGCCGGATTCCAATATGAAGCAACCGTATTTCACATTCATTCAAGAAACGAAATCACACGATTTGAATTATCTTCATCACCTGGGCGTGCTTTTTTCCGTAATACAGGACAATCACGCAGAATTGGTGTTGAAACACAACTAGCCACGCCTGAATGGAAAGGTTTGCGGGGCGAAGTCAGCTACACTTATTCAAATTTCGAGTTTGAGAAATTTATTGTTAATGGCAGCAATCTAAAAGGTAATGCATTTCCCGGCATTCCCACACATCGCTGGGAAGGCTTGCTACGCTATGCGCACCCTACCGGACTATTCAGTCAATTCCATGTACAACGGGTTGGCAGTTTTTTTGTCGATGACTCCAATACTGCCAGCAACAATGCCTATAACCTAGGACAAGTGTTGTTGGGCTGGGAGAAAAAAAATAACTGGATTACCGGTTCACTTTTTGTAGGCATCAACAATCTGTTTAACGAACAATACAATGCGAATACCCGTATTAATGCCGCTTTTGGTCGTTATTTCGAACCGGGTGCGCCGATCAATGTATTTGGTGGATTAAGTATTCGTATCACGCCATTCTAATCCATTTGAGCCGGCAGTATTGAGGCTTTTCTACAGGAATGGTACATTCTCAAATATCAAGAAACCCGCCGGGAGGCAAAATATAATGATCCACAAACACTCAATCTTAATGTCCTTTATCTTTGCCTCCTTAATTGGTCATTTTTTTGTTTCATCTAACGCAAACGCACAACGCATACAAACAGAATCCGAGGTCAAATTAGTTGCCAGAGGACTAAACTTTCCCTGGGGCATGACCTTTATGCCAAACGGTAATATGTTGGTCACGGAACGTGTAGGCAAGCTACGTATTGTGTCGCCGGATGGTCAAGTGTCAGAGCCTGTAAAAGGTGTACCTAAAGTATTTGCCATGCAACAAGGTGGTTTGCTGGATGTAGAAATTGACCCAAAATTTGCGAGTAACCAGATCATTTATCTTTCTTACGCGGAGCCAGAAGGTGCCAAAGCGGGTACGGCAGTTGCTAGAGCCAAACTTATTGATGGAAAATTGGAAGATCTGCAAGTGATATTCCGACAAGAACCCAAAACAGTTGGTGCACAACATTTTGGGTCGCGCTTAGTCTTTGCTCCGGATGGCAATCTATTCATCACACTGGGTGATCGAGGGAATCATATTGAGGAAGCACAAAATCTCAGCAATCATATTGGCAAATTAATTCGTATTCGACCAGACGGCTCAATACCCAAAGACAACCCATTCGTCAAACACAACAAAGCCAAACCTGAAATCTGGTCTTATGGCCATCGCCATATTCAAGGTGCCGCATTAAATCCAGAAACTGGTGAACTATGGATACACGAACATGGGCCACGTGGTGGCGATGAAATAAATATTCCCAAACCTGGGAAAAATTATGGTTGGCCTAAAGCCAATTATGGCGTCCATTATTCAATGGTTCCAATTAAAGATGAACATGCGGAACAAGGCTTTGAAGAACCGATTTTTTACTGGACACCCTCCATCGCTCCTTCGGGTATGTTGTTTTATAGCGGTAGCCTATTCCCCGGATGGCGCAATAACTTATTTATAGGCGCACTGGTAGGTACACATGTAGCAAGGCTTGTGGTTGATGGTAATAAAATTGCCGGTGAAGAGCAATTATTGAAAAACACTTTACGCTTTCGTGATGTTGAACAAGGGCCTGACGGCGCGATTTACCTACTGACGGATGAGAATGATGGGAAAATTCTCAAGATTGTACCAAAAGCAGAATAATAACTCTGGAATATCCTATGTTTCTGCCTCAATTGCCAGGTTTCTAAACTCAAAAATATGTTGCATATCCACATCAACAAAATAAACAGTTGAAAATGGCTACTGCAATCTCAAACCTAAATAAAATACCGCTGATCGCGCAAGTGAAGAACTGCACATTGTGCGTCCCTGACTTGCCGATGGGTGCCAAACCAATTTTTCAGGTTCACCCAAAGGCTAAGATTCTTATTGCCGGTCAAGCACCTGGAAGAAAAGTTCACGAAACAGGTATTCCATTTAACGACCCTAGCGGGAAGCGGCTCAGGGAATGGATGGATATTAGTCCAGAGATATTCTATGATCCAGAAAAGATTGCCATTTTACCGATGGGGTTTTGCTATCCCGGCACCGGAAAATCAGGTGATTTGCCACCCCGCCCAGAGTGTTCCGAGAAATGGCGAAACTTGTTGCTGGCTTACATGCCAAATATTCAACTCACACTCGTGATCGGAAAATATGCACAACACTGGCATTTCGGAAAAAATACAAAATCTAATTTAACAACAACTGTTAATTCATGGAAACACTATTGGCCGGATTTCATGCCGTTACCTCATCCGAGCCCTCGAAATAACATTTGGCTAATTAAAAATCCCTGGTTCCAGAATGAAGTGTTGCCCGCTCTTAAATTAAAAATATCTGAAATTTTAGGCACTAAAAACTAAGCCAATGATCCGCCTACATTACCATCTACATCGACCCACACATGAGATAATCCTAATTCATTCAACCAGTTTGGGCCATTCTTTTCCTTAAGCATTCCGATGGTTGAGGCACTACCTGCCACCACGCAAAAATCACCAACAACGCTAACTGCCGCCATATTAGAGACCGGCCAACCTGTTTTCGGGTTAAGTACATGCCCATAACGTACACCATTCAGTGTAATACAACGTTCATAATCACCACTGCTAGCCAAAGCACCATTATGCAATAGCAGTGTGCGCAAGACTGCCCCAGGTTTTCTGGGGTGACTAATACCAACTTTCCACGGCTTACCATCAGGATGCGGGCCGATAATTTTGATGTCACCACCCAAATTCACAATACCGTGCTTAATTCCGTTTTCCCAACATAAAGCCGCAGCGCGGTCTACAGCATATTCCTTAACAACACCGCCAAAATCAATTTCCATTCCTGGCACAGTGAATGACAGCATAGGTCGTTGCCAAGTGAGCTTATGCCACCCTACACTTTCCATAATCTGCTGTACAATCTTTTCCGTTGGTACT
>JAHZIU010000304.1 GCA_022601315.1 Betaproteobacteria bacterium | reverse complement strand
TGTAAGTTCATGCTGTGTTTGAATATGGGAATTAGCGTGAACATTGGTACCGCTCGCTCTGTCAAGATATGTTTTGGGTTGTTTGTAACGCATTTGGCGTATGATTTTATCGGAAAAACTGATTTTGCTGTGCGCGCCAGCACCGATACCCAAATAATCGCCAAACAACCAGTAGTTCAGGTTATGTTGTGATTCCTGTTTTACTTGTGCGAAGGCCGATGTTTCGTAATTCTGGTATTGATGCCGCATTGTGGTTTGTTCAATCGTTTCCTGCATAGCCGCAGTTTGTTCATCGTCGGGTAAGTTGGGTGGATAACGATGGAATAATGTATTGGGTTCCAATGTCAAATGATAGGCTGATAGATGGTTGACGCCGAAAGAGCAAGCCAAGTCAATATCTGCTTGCGCTTCTTTAATGGTTTGACCGGGTAGTGCATACATTAAGTCCAAATTGATATTATCAAAATTCTTCAATGCAATATCGACCGCAGTACGTGCTTCGGCATCATCATGAACGCGTCCCAATGCATGTAATTTTTCGGCATTAAAACTCTGAATACCGATTGACAGGCGGTTGATTCCTGCGGCGCGAAAATCTGCAAATTTTTTCGCCTCAAAGGTGCTGGGGTTGGCTTCCAAAGTTATTTCTGCATAATGATCCAATGGCAATAACATTCTGACCGCTGTAAGAATTTTATCAATTGATGCGGCACTAAATAAGCTTGGCGTACCGCCACCAAAAAATATGGTGCTTAATCGCCGCCCCCAAATATTAGGTAAGGCCGCTTCGAGATCTCGGATCAGTGCGGCCACATATTCATCTTCGGGTGCTTGGCTATTTTTTGCACGGATTTCATGCGAATTGAAATCACAGTAGGGGCATTTTTTCAGGCACCAGGGAATGTGAATATAAAGGCTTAAAGGAGGTAGTGATTTAAGTTTTGGAGATTGTGAGCCAAGAATTGATGCAGGAGAAATAATGGTTGCCACAAAAAACTATCCAATTTTTCGCAATGTTAATAATGGCGGGCTTGACAGCGTTGCACGCGTGCCCATCATACCTGCCAGTAAGATACCAATGACACCAGCAAGAATACCCGTTAACCAAATCCATGGATTAAAGGTATAATCCAAATGCAATACATAACGCCCAATGGCATATCCCATTACGGTAGCACCTGCTGACGCAAATAAACCCGCTAATCCACCCAATATGACGAATTCAGCCGCCCAAGCGCGCGTTAATTGGTCTCGTCTTGCTCCAAGTGTGCGAAAGATCGCTGCTTCATAAATGCGTTCATCCTGGGTGGAAGCAATGGCTGCGTATAACACCACAAATCCAGCTAATAGCGTAAACAGAAAAACAAATTCGATGGCTTTAGATACCTGATCGATCATATGTTGTACCTGGATAACAACCACTGCCACATCTACAACCAGAATATTAGGAAACTCCCTGACTAGTTCATGCATCATGTCAGTTTCTATCGGTGGTACGTAAAAACTGGTGACATAACTAGCGGGGTAATCTTCCAGAAAGCCCGGTTGCGTAAGTACAAAGAAATTTACGCTGAAGGTATCCCAGTCCACATGCCTTAAATTAGTGATCTTGGCAGTGAAAGGGCGGCCTGCAATATCATAAGTTAATTCATCCCCAAGCTTGACACCAATTGTTCTGGCGATTCCTTCCTCGAATGAGAAAGCGGCTTGCTCGGAATCGACGTTATCCCACCAAGTGCCTTGCACAATCTGATTGTCTTCTGACAATTCAGCGGTCCATGACAAATTAAATTCGCGCCGAATATGTCTTTCTGCATGCGCATCATACGAATAATCTTCAGCCACTACATCTTTGCCGTTGATCTGAGTCAAACGTCCTCTCACCATTGGATATACAGAGGGTTGATCAATATCGTAACGGGAAAAAAACGCTTCTAATGGCTGTAACTGATCTTGTTGAATGCTTACCAGGAAATGATTAGGGGCATCGTGTGGCAATTTGGTTTGCCAATCTTCCATCAGGTCATCTTGAATCAGTGTCAGTACCAACACAGCCATCAACCCTAACCCCAAAGCCACAGCCTGTACGATACTAGAGATTGTTCGTCGTTGGATATTGGCTAAACCATAGCGCCATGCGCCACCTGCTTGATGACGCAAACCGGATAATGATTTAACCAACAACCAACCGAGGGTACCGAAGATCACTATTGCTGCAATAAACCCGCCAACCAGATAAAGGCCCAGTTGTAAGTTTTCAGCTTTCCATATAAATAGAGATGATAATGCAGCCAAGCCTAATAAATATCCTGATAAGCTATGAGTGTTGGGCATTCCAAGGTCTCTACGCAATACGCGCAGGGCTGGCACACTACGTAAATTAAGAATTGGGGGTAAGGCAAAGCCCAGCAGTAGCACCATACCCACTAATAAACCGTGTATGGCCGGGAAAATACTGGGCCATGGTAATGGTGTTTCAGTCAAATCTGCCAGCCAAATTGATAAAACTTCCTGTGTCCCAAAACCCAGTACGCAGCCAATGATGCTGGCAATAACTCCCAAGCTAATAAAATAATACAGATACATTAGCGACAAACCACCTTGGCTGGCTCCAAGACTGCGCATAATGGCACAACCATCCAGGTGGCGTAACGTAAAACGACGTACTGCCAGAGCAATAGCCGCTGCGGCCAGTACAACACTGGCTAAAGCGGCCAGACTAAGAAACTTTTCGGCACGTTCTAATGCCGCTTTGATCTCAGGACGTGCATCACGTATTCCTTCTATTCTTTCAGCAGCGGTTAGCTGTGTCTCGGCCCAATGTCGATATGATTCAATTTCTCTTGCTTCACCTGCCACCAATATACGATATGTAATACGACTACCTTGTTGAATTAAACCCGTAGCCGGTAAATCTGCTGCATTGATCAGAACACGCGGACCCATATTCATAAAGCCAACGGAATGATCGGGCTCACGCATCACTAGTTCGTCTACTTTCAATTGTGTTGCGCCAATGTCGATCATATCTCCTTTGCGCAAACTCAAACGAATCATTAGTTTTTCATCAACCCATATCGTGCCCGATTCAGGAATTTTACTAGCAATACGATACTCCGGTGATGCACGTGTGCCAGCCAAATAGACATTTCCTCGTAGTGGATAACCGTCTGCTACGGCCCTAATATCAACCAATTGATTGGCTTCCCCGTTAGAAATCATGCTGGGAAACTTGGTAACTGCCGAAACAGCTAATCCAAATTGCCGGGCCTGCTCAGTATAGTGCGCGCCTAATGGATGACTTGAGATCACCAGTAAATCCGCACCTAATAGTTGGTTGCTCTCACGGGAAAGCGCCATTTCTACCCGGTCAGCAAAAAAACCGACCGTTGTCATGCCGCTTACCGCAATGACCAATGCCAAAACTAACACATTAAGTTCGCCCGCTCGCCAGTCACGACGCAGCATTAGAAAAGAAAGTTTAAAAAAATTCATTCAAAAAACAACCTTTATGAGGGAAAATAAATTGATTACACATTTTTAACTTAATGCTGTTTATTATCATCTATCGGAATTTAGAGATCTCACTGTACAAGTTTGCCATCAGCAAGCCGTATCTGACGAGAGCAGCGTCGCGATAATGCTTCATCATGGGTAACAAGCACCAAAGTTGTTCCATGCTCACGGTTTAGTTCAAACATGAGTTCGATAATTTGTATGCCAGTAGCAGAATCCAAGTTGCCAGTAGGCTCATCTGCCAGCAATAATTTTGGTTCTGTTACAAAAGCACGCGCAATAGCAACGCGTTGTTGCTCACCACCAGAAAGTTGTTTTGGATAGTGATGTAAACGTGACGCTAATCCTACTCGTTCAAGTAATCTTTGAGATGTCTGCTCCGCATTGCTGACAGCGGATAATTCTAGTGGTAGCATAACGTTCTCTATAGCAGTCAGTGCAGGAAGCAACTGAAATGATTGGAACACAAAGCCTAGTATTTTACTGCGTAAAGCCGCACGCTCATCTTCATCTAGGGTGAAAATATCTACGCTATCCAAATGAACTTTCCCGGAAGTTGGTATATCCAATCCTGCGAGCAATCCTAACAAGGTGGATTTACCGGAGCCAGATGCGCCAATAACTGCAACAGCTTCACCTGCATTCACATGCAAATCAATATCTTGAAGAATTGTTAATTGTTTTTCACCTGTAAAGACTTGCTTGGTTAAAGCCGTTGTCCTAAGAATAGGTTCACTAACAATTTTATTTACCATGAAAAAATTCCTAATTGTTTTATTTGTCTTATTAACAATCGTTCCTGTTGTGACGAAGGCAGCATCCACTAATTCTGTCACCATTATGGTTTTTGGTGACAGTCTGTCAGCGAGTTACGGCATGCCAGCAGAAGCAGGTTGGGTCGCATTACTAAATCAACGCTTACAATCCCAATCTTCCGTCTATCAAGTGATTAATGCAAGCATCAGTGGCGAGACTGCACTCGGTGGACGTAATCGAATTGATCAGGAACTTAAATTGCACCGCCCGGATATTGTTATTCTAGAACTTGGTGCCAATGATGGATTGCGTGGTGCTAACATCAAATCAATCTACCAAAATTTGGAAGCGATTATTCAAGCATGTCAACAGAACAATGCGTCCGTATTACTTGCTGGCATGCAATTACCACCCAATTATGGCATTACCTATACTCAAAAGTTCCAAGATATTTTTCCGCAACTTGCTAAAGAAAATAATGCAAAATTAATTCCTTTTTTATTAGCTGGATTTGGAGAAAACCATGAGTATTTTCAGGCTGATGGAATTCACCCGACTGCAATTGCGCAAGAGAAAATAATTGAAAACGTTTGGGAAATATTAAATACCATGTTTCCAATCACTCAAGTTGCTAAAAGTCCAGATACTTAAGAGCCCCTGAGTCAATATTTATAAGTTTACAACTTCGATTTTAAGCAGCAAATTTATCCCATTAAGTATCACCCAGGCTACCAAGAAATTCTTGTAGATCGTGACTCAATGGTGCTTCCAATTGTAAACACGCACCGGATACAGGGTGTGTGATTTGCATTTTGTGGGCATGTAAAAACATGCGTGCGAGCTTTGAATGATCATTCTTTTTTGCAAGTTGCTTATTCAGCACAAAATCACCATATTTATCATCACCAATAATTGGAAAACCAAGATGAGCCAAATGCACACGAATTTGGTGTGTGCGCCCAGTTTTCAGCTCCGCGTCTAATAAACTAAAATTGTTCCAAGCCATTTGCAATCTGAATACAGTATAGGCCGTTAAACTTTTCTGTGTTTTATGCTTGTCTGTTGAAACTACTACCCGTCGTTCGCCAGTATCGGTTAAGTATTTGTTTAAAGGAAGTTTTACATGTTGTGTGGCATTACACCATTTACCTTTAACCATCACCTGGTAATGCTTTTGTGTTAAACCGTTGCGGATTTGCCGATGTAAATCAACTAAAACAGCTCGTTTCTTTGCCAGCAGCAATACACCGGAAGTATCTCTATCAAGACGATGAACCAGTTCAAGAAATTTCCAATCGGGATGTTGTGCGCGCAATTGTTCGATAACACCAAAACTAACGCCACTCCCGCCATGCACAGCCATTCCAGAAGGTTTGTCAATCACCAATAACGTTTCATCTTCAAAAACGGTGTTAAAATTAACAGATTGGGTTTTAGTAATCTTGTTATGATTCGAAACATTATTTTCGATCTTTTTAATGGGGGGGATACGGACGATATCGTCAAATTGTAAACGATATTTCGCATTAATACGTTTCCCATTAACACGCACCTGACCACTTCGCAAAATCTGATAGATGTGGCTTTTAGGTACACCCCTGTAGCGTTTGAATAAAAAATTATCTATTCGTTGCCCATCACTGCTTTCATCAATACACTCTTTAATAACTGTATTAGATAAATTTCCTTTGCCTATATTCTTAATTTTACCTATAATTCTCAACCTAGGGTGTAATATATTCTTAAACAAGAATTATCATATAATAATAGGGTACCAACCTAAATAGGGTGCCAACCTAAATACGATCTCAATGCCAAGTGTGGCAAACATCACTGACAGCTGTCAATAACAAAATAATAATAATGTAATTAATTTTTTGTACTTAATCTTTACAAATTTTTTCTTATTTATTTAACAAGTTTCCGACCTCGACCCTAGCCTTAGCTAAAAAACAAAAATATGGTTCACAAATACAGTTACAAATTAAACTATAATACATAGACACATTAACAAAAAGAAACAAATAATTGATAAATAAACATTACAATAAAACAGATTACTCAATTTCATATCATTATAAATACGAGCACCAAGCAAAGCTATTGTGCGAATGTGCAGCTAAACTGCCCGTGAAAAAAATACGGGGGGTATGTATATGAGAAGGATGCTATTTAATGCAACACAGCCAGAAGAGCTGCGTGTTGCTATAGTCAATGGTCAAAAACTAATTGACCTCGATATTGAATCTGCAAGTAAAGAACAACGTAAAAGCAATATATATAAAGCCGTCATCACGCGCCTCGAGCCCAGCCTTGAAGCGGCGTTTGTTGATTACGGTTGTGAACGCCATGGTTTCTTGCCATTTAAAGAGATATCACCGGCCTGCTTCAGTGATAAAACTGAATTTTCGCGCAATCGCATTCAAGAATTTTTGCATGAAGGGCAAGAACTGATTGTTCAGGTTGACAAAGACGAGCGTGGCTCCAAAGGTGCCGCACTAACAACTTATATTTCTCTGGCAGGTCGTTATCTTGTTTTAATACCAAACAATCCAAACAGTGGTGGTGTATCGCGCCGCATAACGGGTGAAGAACGTAACGATTTACGTGACATCATTGCAAAACTTGAAATCCCTGAAGGGATGAGCATCATTGCAAGAACAGCAGGTATTGGTCGTAGTGAAGAAGAATTGCAGTGGGACCTCAACTATTTGACACAGTTATGGCGCGCCATTTCAGATGCGGCAAATAGCCAGGAAGGTGTTTTTCTTATTTACCAAGAAAGCAGTCTTGTAATACGGGCGATTCGTGATTATTTCAATTATGAAATCGGTGAAATCCTAATTGACAGTCGTGATATTTATGAACAAGCATGTCAGTTTATGGTGCATGTCATGCCGGCCAATGTTAGCCGTTTGAAATTCTATCACGATGATGTGCCTTTATTTTCACGCTTTCAAATAGAACATCAAATTGAAACCGCATATTCCCGTCAGGTCACATTACCTTCAGGCGGTGCGATTGTTATTGATCATACGGAAGCTTTGGTATCTGTTGATGTAAATTCAGCACGTGCCATTCGTGGTGC
>JAHZIU010000303.1 GCA_022601315.1 Betaproteobacteria bacterium | reverse complement strand
GTGGTCAATTGTTTAAATGATGTAATCTTTTCAGAGCGATAACGTTTCAGAGCGATAAATATAATCTTGGAATTTGAAATTTTTAATCTAGACGTATACTGTATCATTAACTAACAGATTGATAATAAACAACTCTTACGGATTATTGAACAAAGATGGATTGACGTCAATAGCGACTCAAGTGAATATAAGCCCTACCTTTAGTAATGTAATTATGTTTACGAGAGCTTGCTTGATGAATTCAGATCGTTATATACTTATGCACTCAAATTGAGTTGTGAATATAAATTTATATAAATAAGGAAATAATGTAATGAAATCGTCATATTTAGTTGCGTTCTTAATGGTTTTGTTTTTAACTGGCTGCTTTAGCGATGTAGATATGTCTGCTACAGGTACCGGAGAAGATTGTCAATTTGGATTAGATGGTAATGGCAATTGTCTTAAAGAAGGTGATGATGGAATCCCCCCTTCTACGTACTAATTAAGACAGGCGGTATTAGTCTAAAGAAATAAAAGAATAAGTATCCTATCAAAGGAAATTAAAAAACCGCTTTTACAGCGGTTTTTTTTTGAGAAGCGCGCAGGTGAAAATATTCGCTGACTTGCTACAAACGCTTTGGTTGGTGCAATAAAGTTTCCAAGCTGAGCTTGAGAAAATGCAGGGTAACAATCATGCTATTATTATCGCAGCCAAGTGAGGAGCTATAGCGCTCTAATGTAGAATTAAAGCATTATTCCCTTTATATAATTTCCAGGTTGAGTATGTCTAAAAAAAACGTGGCACAAGAATATCCGCCTCCGGGTGAAGAAGCGTACATAAATGATCTTGCAGAACGACTCAAGGCAAAAATTGTTAAAGACAACCCAACTGGTATCATGCGTCGTGATGCACATCCAAAAATGCATGGTGTTGTAAAAGCGGAATTCATTATAGAACCGAATCTTCCTGAGCAAATGCAGATCGGTTTATTTAAAGAACCTAAGACCTATCAGGCGTGGATACGGTTTTCAAATCAGGATGGTTCAATTAATCCAGATATTGACCGCGATATTCGTGGTATGGCCATTAAGCTCATGAATGTGGCCGGTAAAAAATTACAGGAATCTGAAGAGGATGAATTGACACAGGATTTTATCCTAATCAGTACTAATGTATTTGTAACAAAAAATGTCGAGGAGTTTGATAATCTCATTAAAGCGCTTACCGGTAGCGTTTTACAGAAAGCAGCTTTTTTTTCAACGCATTGGCGCGTGGTTTGGAACCTAATTAAATCAATGAAGAAATTCGCTAATCCGTTGCAAATTCGTTACTTTAGTACCACGCCGTACTTATTTGGAAACCAAGCGGTTAAATACACGGCCATACCACAAGTGACGGTTGTCGATAAAATTCCGGAAAATCCTGAAGATAATTTTATGCGTGCTGCGATG
This sequence comes from Betaproteobacteria bacterium, assembly GCA_022601315.1. Classification (GTDB taxonomy): domain Bacteria; phylum Pseudomonadota; class Gammaproteobacteria; order Burkholderiales; family Nitrosomonadaceae; genus Nitrosomonas. The sequence goes on along the minus strand of JAHZIU010000303.1, from coordinate 3,428 downwards.
AAGCAACAATTGGAAATGGGCGAGACCACATTTGATTTTGCAGTGCAGTTCCAAATGGATGCAGACTCAATGCCTATTGAAGATCCGGGAAAAGAATGGCCTGAAACTGAATCACCATTTATAAAAATAGCCACTATTAAAATCCTGCAGCAAACTTTCGATAACGAAGTGCAAAATGAGTTTGGTGAAAATCTGTCATTTTCTCCTTGGCACAGCTTACCAGAACATCGTCCACTAGGCGGTATCAATAGAGCTCGTAGAGTGATCTATCCGTTTATATCCAAGTTTCGCCATCAGAAAAATAATGTGCCGGTGAAGGAACCGACTAGTTGGGAGATTTGAGTTAAAAGAATAGCTGTTAAAGCATGATATATTTAGAAAAAATGCGCGCGCTGCCTTTTGGTGTTTGAGAATGTAGCACAATACTTTTAGTACTCGGATATTGGAGGCTATTTAGTTGGCAATTTGCCGTCTTCAATTTCCTCTTCTGTGCTTCGCTCCTCCGTGACACGACGAATACCAAAAGAAATACCCGGTGGAATACCCATTGATAAATTAAGGCTACTGACACGGTAATTTGATCCGCGTTCTTTCAGAATTGTATTAACCTTCTCCTGTTTATCTACCGCTTTAATAATGGTGTCTGCTATGACTTCATCACTACTGAATTCAACAGTTTTTTCGGCAACCTTATTAGAGAGTTCTTTTGCTTTATCCAGTAAGCTCATTTTCACCTCTTAGTGTCAAGATTTGCATATTCACAGTTAAGAACGTTCATACGCCAATACAGGTGCCAACCATCTTTCTGCTTCTTCCATTGTCCAGCCTTTTCGCTTAGCATAGTCCTCAACCTGGTCTTTACCGATTTTACCAACTGCAAAAAAAGTTGAATCCGGATGTGCGAAATAGAATCCGGAAACGGCCGCTGTAGGGACCATGGCATAGGACTCAGTAACAATTATGCCTGCATTTTTAGTGGCATCCAATAGCGCAAATAATGGGCCTTTTTCTGTGTGGTCAGGGCATGCTGGGTAACCCGGTGCGGGACGAATACCTTGATATTCCTCTTTGATCATTTGTTCATTGGTTAGACCTTCATCCTTAATATATCCCCAGAATTCGCGTCGGATTCGCATGTGCATGTGCTCGGCAAATGCTTCTGCCAAGCGATCTGCTAATGCCTTGAGTACAATCGCGCTATAATCATCATTTGCATCTTCATATGCCTTAACACGTTCATCAATGCCAAACCCTGCAGCAACCGCAAATAAACCAATATGATCTTTGACATTGGTTTCTTTTGGCGCAATAAAATCTGACAAGCATCGATTTGGACGGCCTGTCGGCTTAACGGTTTGCTGGCGCAGACAGTGATAAGTCATGGCCACTTTGCTACGTGTTTGATCAGTATAAATCTCAATATCGTCTCCCACCGAATTGGCGGGGAGTAAACCGATGACCGCATTGGCGCTTAACCATTTTTGCTCGACAATTTTCTTCAGCATGACTTGTGCATCGCGGAATAAACCAGTTGCTGTTTCGCCTACTACTTTATCTTGTAAAATGGCCGGATAACGTCCGGCCAGTTCCCAGGCCTGGAAAAAAGGTGTCCAGTCAATATTGGGTACGATCTTTTCCAATGGATAGTTATTGAGTGTGCGAACGCCGATCAATTCTGGTTCTATCGGTACATAATTTTCCCAATCTATTTTATGAGCGTTGGCTCGGGCTTCAGCAATCGGCAGGATCTTTGATGGACCTTTTTTGTTTTTGTGTTGGGTGCGAACTTTCTCGTACTCTGCTTTAATGTCTTGTACATAGTCAGCTTGTTGGTCATGAGACATCAGGTTACTACACACGCCGACTGCACGGCTGGCATCTGGTACCCAGACGGTTACACCTTCGTAGTGTGGTTCGATTTTAACTGCAGTATGTACACGTGATGTGGTTGCACCACCAATCAATAAAGGAATGGTCATGCCTTCTCGCTGCATTTCCTTGGCGACATAAGCCATTTCTTCCAGTGAAGGTGTAATGAGTCCGGATAAACCAATGATATCGGCATTTTCACGTTTTGCAGTTTCCAGAATTTGTGCACAAGGCACCATGACGCCCATATTTACCACTTCATAATTGTTACATTGCAATACCACAGTGACAATATTCTTGCCAATGTCATGTACATCACCTTTAACGGTAGCAATAACGATTTTGCCTTTGGGTTTGTTATCACCAGATAGTTTTTTTTCGGCTTCAATGAATGGTAATAGGTGCGCTACCGCTTGTTTCATAACCCGTGCCGATTTTACAACTTGGGGTAAAAACATCTTGCCTGCACCAAACAAATCGCCGACCACGCCCATACCATCCATCAGTGGTCCTTCAATCACCTGAATCGGGCGACCACCTTGTTTCTCAATCTCTAGTCTTGCTGCTTCTGTATCCTCAACAATATACGTAGAAACACCTCTGACCAGCGCATGGGTGATACGCGCTTGCAGCGGTTCATCACGCCAGGCAAGATCCTCCACCTGCTCCTTTTTCTTACCTTTGAAATTTTCTGCAAAATCAACCAAACGCTCGGTTGCATCGTCGTGACGATTCAGGATGACATCTTCCACTTTTTCCAACAGTTCAGGAGGAATGTCTGAATACACACCTAACTGTCCAGCATTCACAATGCCCATGGTCAGGCCAGCTTTAACCGCGTGATATAAGAACGCAGTATGAATCGCTTCACGAATGGGTTCGTTACCACGAAAGGAAAATGAAACATTCGACACGCCGCCACTTACCTTGGCATAGGGTAAATTCTGCCGAATGTAACGTGTCGCTTCGATAAAATCTACGCCATAATTATTATGTTCTTCAATACCAGTAGCAATGGCAAAAATATTAGGATCAAAAATAATATCTTCAGGCGGAAAACCGACTTGATCAACCAGAATATGATAACTTCTGGTACAAATTTCTTTTTTTCTGGCCATAGTGTCTGCCTGGCCTGTTTCATCAAAAGCCATTACAATCACTGCGGCACCATAACGACGCGCAAGTTTGGCGTATTTAATAAACTCCGCTTCGCCTTCTTTCATACTGATGGAGTTAATAATCGCCTTGCCTTGCACGCATTTTAGACCGGCCTCAATTACCGACCATTTACTTGAATCAAGCATAATCGGCACACGACAAATATCAGGTTCTGCGGCAACCAGATTCAGAAATGTCACCATCGCCTTCTGCGAATCAAGCATTGCCTCATCCATATTTATGTCTACAATCTGTGCACCATTTTCGACCTGACTACGTGCGACGTCCAGGGCTTCTGTATATTTGTCATTCAGGATCAAACGAGCAAATGCTCTGGATCCTGTGACATTGGTACGTTCACCCACATTAACAAATAAAGCGTCATCACCGACATTGAAGGC
>JAHZIU010000302.1 GCA_022601315.1 Betaproteobacteria bacterium | reverse complement strand
CCCTTATTTGATTAATTGAATTCATATCAATTCCCTCTATATGTGTATATACACATATTAATGTGCATTTTTGTCGATATTTTGCTGATTAAGCTTAACTAAGCGCTGCAATGAAAAAATATGCAACAGAATAAAAAGCGGGACCACATAAAGCGGGATTAATAAAAACATGAAATCTGGCGCATGGTCTCTCATTACAATCAATGTGCCAGAACTCAACACAACAATGAAGTCCAGTATACCGATTGAATTGCCACGAATAATGGCCTGACGCTCATTATTAGGATTTTTGTAGAGATAATACAAACCAAGAAATGCGCCAAATCCAGCGGCGATATCACCCAAACCACCTGTATATTGAAACCAAACGGGTAAAGCCGTGGTAAAGAAAAACATAACGCCGAAAGCCGCTCTCATAAATTGTAGTAAAAGAATGCTTTTCGTTGACATGGCATCCACTGCGTTTTTTAAAGGCGTCCATAGCTGTTTCGCTAAAAAACCGACCACTACGGGTATGGTGACACCAAAAACAAAAGTCAGTTGCGGTATGTCCGCATTCGCATAAAACCCTTGGGATAATAAAGCGTAGGCTGATACAAACCATGCAGTAAATACCGTAGCAATAATCATCAAAACAGACATGCTTGCACCGGCTTTACTCAAGGCAATTAATATCATTAATGAAAAAACAACCTCAAGCGCGATTAACGCCACCGTGTAATCATTCTCTTGAATGTTCGGTTGCCACCCGTCCATTGATAATATAGTCAGCGCAACAGCACTGAGTATCATTAGTAAACCCATGCTATTAATGAAGAACCTACTTAGCTGGTTTTGTTGAACGTTCATTTTCTTCTCCTTAGTCGTTACATTGATAAAAAAGTTATTACATTACATATAAGTGTATATACACTTATATGCACTAAAAAATAGTACAAAAAGTAAAAAAATCAAGCATGACAAAATCTATTATACGTGCATATACACTATTTATGTAAAAAAATATTATGACGATTGGTGAATTGTTGAAAGTAATTGCAAGTATCTGATTAGATGTCTAGTATCTTCTTCACCAATAAAACTCACCATTTCTTTCTGAGCTTGCTGCCAATAAGGTATGGCCGATTTTTGGGCTTCTTTACCCTCATTTGTTAACGCAACACGTCGAGAACGTTTATCTACAATCCCAGGAAGAATTGTTAAATATCCCTCTTTCTCCAACGGTTTCAAATTACGGGTTAATGTAGTTCTGTCCATGACCAAAAAATCGGCTAAACCCGTTATAGTTAATGCGTCTGTTTTACTCAAAATCGTTAAAATTGTAAATTGTGTGCAGCGCAGCTTTACGGGTACTAGAATTTTATCGTAATGCTGTGATACAGCACGAACTGCTTTACGTAAATTAAAATTTACACAACTGGGATAATCGCTCAAAGTAATTTCAGTATTCTTTCGACTCATATATGTGTATATACACCATAATATTTCTTTTGTCAAAAATTAATTCTTATTCCGTTCTTTATAGATCACACCAACCTAGACTAGATGCATTTAAAATGGAATCGATCAAAAACGCCATTCATAACAATGCGACTCTTAATTAAGAAGTTAATTTTTACGTTCTAATTACTTCCAGATTTAGCAAGGATTACATCCAGCACTCGCGTACTTAGTAATCGTTTAAGAACACCGAATAAATAGGTCGGGAATGTCACATAATAACGCGGCTGTGGATTGGTTGCCTCTAGCGCATGAATAACCCGCTTAAGCACTGCCTCCGGTGGAAGGGTAAACGGCACGGCAGGACCCTTAGTGTTCAAACGTTTTAACACGCCCTGATATTTTTCGCGATGAAAACTTTTATCGACGTCTACATATTTTGCTAACGCTTTAACCGAATTAATACGAAATTGACTGGCAATAGGCCCAGGCTCAATCAGGCTGACAAAAACTTTCGTACCCTTTAACTCTAGACGCAGGGTATCGCTCAAACCTTCGATGGCATATTTTGACGCATTGTACGCGCCACGAAAAGGCAGCGATACAAAGCCCAAAACTGAACTATTTTGTATAATTCGCCCATAATTTTGTCGGCGCATAACAGGTATCGCGAGATTGGTTAATTCCTGCCAACCAAAAACATTCGTCTCAAATTGTACTCGTAATGCATCTCTTTCTAAATCTTCAACTGCGCCAGGTAGTCCATAGGCACCATTATTAAACAATGCATATAGCTCACCATCTGTACGGCGCATAACTTCTTCAAAAGCCCAATGTATCGAATTGGAATCTGTTAAATCAAGGTAAAAACTTTCGAGTCCTTCAGCCCGCAACATATCAACACTTTCCTGTCTTCTTGCTGTGGCAAAAACACGATAACCTCGTTCATGTAGTGCCTTGGCAACACAATAGCCAATTCCGCTTGAGCAACCGGTTATTAAAATTGTCTTTTTCATCAAATATGATTACTCCGTGAAATTGTTATTTTTGTCATGAAAACGCAGGTTAATTTCAAATGCAAAGAATGATGCGATAAAATCTGTTGAACTAAGGACACAAAATCAGTTAATAGTTCACAATTACCTGGACCAGCAGCAGTAAGTTAGCGGATTTTAGCTAACAATCATTTACTAATGAATTAAGCAACAGCTCCTTTTAACTTGACAATTGATTAGACGCAAAGATAGCATCAACCTGAAAAATCGTTTTACAATAGAAAATAACATAACATAAGAAAAGACGGTCAATGTCAAAAATTTTATTCAGGCTCAATGGTGTTTCAGATGATGAAGCGGAAGAAGTTCGCGAGTTATTAGCCAATAACGACATTGATTTTTATGAAACATCACCCGGTAACTGGGGCGTCTCAATGCCCGCCATATGGCTAAGAGACGCCAGTCAGTTTAAACTAGCACGATCATTACTTGATGATTACCAGGAAGAACGTGGTATCAGAATAAGGGAAGAATATGCTCGTTTAAAAAAAGAAGGGAAGCATAAAACTTTCGCTGATGCCGTCAGGCAACACCCTGTTCGGTTTACTGTTCATTTAGCACTTGCATTGCTGGTGATTTATTTATCGATCACATTAGTTACAGATCTTGGAAGTTAAATAAGGAGAGAAACATGAAATATGCTTTAACCGCAGTTGCTGCAATTTTTGCTTTCACACCGCTCACTGCTTTAAGTGGGGGAAACCCGGAACACGTCAAGTTTCCTGAAGGTTATGAAAAAACTTTCACAAATTACGCCACAGCAAATCGTGCCAATCAAACGCAGGTGGCCAAACTTTTTGCCAATGAGCCTGCCATATCCGGCTATACACAAGGTGAGGAAGGCGCTTCCGGCTCTGTCGTCATCATGGAAATATACAGCATCAAAACTGATGATGATGGCAAGCCCATTCCTGGCAATGATGGTATTTTTGAAATTGATTCATTAGCAGCCATTGGCGTTATGGAAAAACAGGATGAGTGGGATGCCGGTTTCCCTGCTGAAGATCGTACCGGTAACTGGGGCTTTGCGCTTTATGAACCTGACGGAACAATAAAAAACAATGACTTGAACTGTGTAGGATGCCACACACCATTAAGTGGTCAGGACTATCTGTTTACTTATCAAAGACTCGTCGATTTTGTGAAAAACTAAACAACCACCCTTTTAATGGATATGTTTGCAGGATAAACCAGAATCAAGGGAATGCTTAAACAGCTTACTTAATTTCTTCCCTTGATTCACAATCCCTCTCGTAAATTCATAACACCCTACTTTATAGAGTATCAAACTGCCTTAATATTTGCAGGTTAACTCATTGCATATAACGATAGTGCTTTAGCCTGATTCACCCAAAAATTCAACAATTTCTATAGCATATTCTGCTAAACAAACCCCAGCATCGCCACACCGTTCTAAACAGATTGGTCATATAATCCTCACTTAGTAAGTACTATTTCTTACTTAATATATGCTTATTTTGTCGTAATTCTTTACACTATATTATAAGAAATAGCTACAATTTACATTAGGTTTATTTACTAACATAAAGAACATATTGCAATTAATCAATGACTAATAATCATAATATGATTAATGGCTTGTTAAAACTAATTGTCGGAATTTCTTACATTTTTGAGTTTTATTATTCTTTTCGTTTAAATCTATTCCTTTAGCATTTATCTCTCTTCAAGGTGCGACAATTTGTCGCACCCAATCATGCAGTTAAAACCATGCTAGAAATAAGTTTATTTCTAAGCAGCCAAGTGGCTCAAATATTGCATATTTAATACAGTGCAATGAGTCTGATTTGTTTTTATTTTTCATAGGATCTGTAAAAGTCAATCAGCCCATGCACTTGCACATAAGTATCTTGCGAGACGAAACACTAGTACTCCTTCAATTTGATATTGACGGATACAGCGCTCACAAGATGTTTCGGCACAAGACACAGCACGCAGACAATGGTTATTCCCTTGGCAAATGCTGCAACACAGTGACGAGACATATTGTGATCGCCCTGCGGGTTAGCTTTTCAGCGCCACTGGCGGTGTTAGATCTTTTTACAAGGGAATAACCATTGCCTACAAGATCTGCCTAACCAGTAACACTGAAAAGCTAACTGTATCCGTCAATATCAAGTTGAAGGAGTACTAGCAACCTTTTGAAACAAAATAAAGAATACTTTAAT
>JAHZIU010000301.1 GCA_022601315.1 Betaproteobacteria bacterium | reverse complement strand
GGCAAACCCGTGATATAAACTTGATCACCTGTTCCTTTCCAATCGGCGACATACGCCAGTAACGCTTTTCTGACTTCATAGGAAATATGTTTGCTGGTCAGAGGTAGATAGAGTGCCATTGCTTTGCCGTCTCTGCTGACCAGCGTATCATGCAGAAAAGGAATGCGTGCAGCGCGATCACGCACTGCGATAGCTTCTTCTTCACTGGTAGGTGGTTGTGGCATCAGCCAACTGAAATTGACTGCACCCAAACCACCTTGTTCAATATTGTCGACCATAGACGGCGCGATCATATCGACTTCGATGACACCTTTCCATTGATCAGGGTATTGAGGGTCCGGCCAGTTTAGCTGCCGCGCGAATTCTGTTAATTTAAAAATTCGTGTGAGAGAAGCGGTATTAAAAACACCATTTGCGTGCTCTTCGTTGACAATTCCAACTACAACTATGTCATACAGTGAAAATTCTTTCTTTGCTTGGTTATGAAAAACGCGCGCCGGTTCTGATTCGGACAGCATATTCTCGGGATCGGTATCAATCTTTAGACTTTGCAAAGCGGGAAATTGCTGCGGCCAGAGACTGGGCAACGCTGCCATTGTCGTGAGTATAAGGGTCGATACCAGTACTGCCCAAATAATCGTTCGTGGCTTATCCAAAGAAAAACGGATGACGCTTTCTGCAAATGTTTTTTGCATTTCTTCTCTTTGCATCGCTTCAAGACTCCGAATTGAATTAATATAAAAACCTTGACATAATATTAATATATTATAATATAAGAATCAACTAATATGAATATTGACGATATGCATCAAAATGCACAGGCTGCATCGCAGTTACTTAAGTCGCTGGCAAACCCAAATCGTTTGATGGTGTTATGCAACATTGTTAAACAGGAGCGCACAGTGGGTGAGTTGGAAAAACTGATTGGTTTGAGCCAGTCGGCGTTGTCGCAACATTTGTCACGTTTGCGTTATGAAGGAATTGTAGCGTGCCGACGTGAAGGACAGAGTGCCTATTATTCTTTGAAAGATGAAGGCGCACGGCGTGTACTTGAAGTACTGTATGGCATCTACTGTGAAACAGAAAAAGAATAACGAATCAGTGTAATAACGAACAGGAGAACGGAATAATGGCAAAAATTATCATTATTGGTGGTGGCATCGGTGGTGTATCCATGGCGTATGAAATGCGGTGTCTTGCGCGCAAGGAAGATGAAGTGATGTTGGTCTCCGATAACGAAAATTTTCATTTTGTACCGTCTAATCCGTGGGTTGCCGTAAATTGGCGAAAGCCAGGGGATATTAAGATCGAACTTGCGCCCTATCTAAATAAGAAAAATATTGCTTTTAGTGCAGCGGGTGTCAAACGGTTGCATCCAGAAGAAAAACGTTTGGAATTGTTTGATGGATCCGACCTGATTTATGATTATCTGGTTATCGCCACTGGGCCACGGTTAGCATTTGAAGAGGTCGAAGGCTTGGGGCCGGACGGATTTACACACTCTGTTTGTCATGTGGATCATGCCAAAAATGCAGCAACAGCCTGGGATGATTTCGTACAGAATCCAGGCCCTGTTGTTGTTGGTGCGGCGCAAGGCGCGTCCTGTTACGGGCCGGCCTATGAATTTGCATTCATTATGGATACAGATTTACGTAAACGACGTTTGCGGGATCAAGTACCTATTACCTACGTTACAGCAGAACCTTACATCGGTCATTTGGGACTGGGTGGTGTGGGCGACTCTAAAGCCATGATGGAAGGTCTGCTACGTGAGCGCCACATCAAGTGGATTACCAATGCCAAAGTAGAACGCGTCGAAGACGGCATAATGTATGTGCTGGAACATAATGAAGATGGTTCTGAAAAACAACGCCACGAACTTCCCTTTAATTATTCAATGATGTTGCCGGCATTCACCGGTATTGAAGCAGTCAGTAATATTGAAGGTCTGAGTAACCCACGTGGTTTTATTATCATTGATAAATACCAACGCAACCCGCTTTATGAAAATATTTATGCGGTTGGTGTTTGTGTTGCGATTGCACCGCTAGAAAAAACACCTGTCCCGGTCGGCGTACCGAAGACAGGCTACATGATTGAATCGATGGTGACTGCAGCAACGCATAACATTCGTGATGCCCTCAATGGTAAACCACCGTCCACTGAAGCGACATGGAATGCAATTTGTCTGGCGGATATGGGTGATACAGGCGTTGCATTTGTGGCTATTCCACAAATACCGCCACGGAATGTGACTTGGACAAAATCTGGTAAATGGGTACATCTTGCCAAAATAGCTTATGAAAAATACTTTTTACACAAAGTAAGAAAAGGTACAACGGAGCCTTTATATGAACATTACATATTAAAAGCATTGGGTATTAACAAACTCAAATAGCGGAGGAATAACCATGAATATTGATCGTATGGTAATGGCATTCGCGGGCGGTATGATTCTCATAAGTTTGTTGTTATCGCAACTGCACTCTGTACATTGGCTATGGTTAACAGCTTTTGTCGGTGCAAATCTCTTTCAGGCATCTTTTAGCGGCTTTTGTCCGCTGGCAAAGTTTTTGAAAAGACT
>JAHZIU010000300.1 GCA_022601315.1 Betaproteobacteria bacterium | reverse complement strand
CTCATGATCTGATTCTCATTGTGATTTTATATTTATAGTGAATTAAGTTTTGGTGTGTAATTTCAGCATTGCTGCCTGGCAGTCGCCTTTTGCAAGCTGTGGCCATATTTCGAGGCTGCGATCAATGGCTTCACCAATCAACAATGCTTCTTCTTTCATGGCTGGGCGTAATACATAGCCTACTACAGCATTTCGATCGCCGGGATGACCTATACCAATTCGTAGACGCCAGAAATCTTTGGTGCCCAACTGTGCTGCAATGTCTTTAAGACCATTGTGGCCACCTAAGCCCCCCCCCCATTTTAACTTGCAAACACCAGGCGACAAGTCCAGTTCATCATGAACAACAATAATTTCATCGGGTTGGATTTTGTAAAAATGGCACAATGTTGATACAGAACGTCCGCTCAAGTTCATATAGGTTTGTGGCTCTAGTAGCCAAAGATCAATATCCGCTTGACTCACGCGTGCACATAAGCCATGAAATCGACTCTCTGACTTGAGTGTCACATTTAGTTTGTCAGCTAAATGATCCACCCATAAAAACCCGGCATTATGACGTGTATTCGCATATTCGTTACCTGGATTACCCAGACCTACAATGAGTTTCATGGCATTTCATAAATATTTATTGTCGTTGCCAGAAATACAAAATCTGCTGGTATTTTTAGCACCAGCAGATTTATCTTGTATTTCACATCAATTAAGATTCGTCAGTTTTTTCTTCTGCTGCCGTTTCACTTGTGGTTGCTTCTTCAGAAACAACAGCACGTGGAATTACAATTGCTGCAACAGGTAAATCTTCACCTTTAACCAGCATTGGAATTTCAATATTTTTTGGCAGCACTAAATCACTTAAATGCAAAGTGTGCCCTGCGGTCATATCGACTAAATCTACCGTGATAAATTCTGGCAAATCTCCTGGCAAACAAGAAATATCTACTTCCGTTAATACATGGCTCACAATGCCACCAGAAGTTTTAACACCTGGTGAAATATCCGCATTAACAAAGTGTAATGGGACTTTCATATGAATCTTCTTATTCTTATCAACACGCTGAAAATCAATATGTAACACTTGCCGTTTAAATGGATGCATTTGCACATCACGTAATAATACAGACTCTTTTTTCCCAGCAACATTTAATGTCAAAATAGACGCATGAAATGCTTCTAGCGCAAGTTTATGATAGATATCATTATGGTCCAATTGAATAGACTGCGCTGCATTTTCTCCGCCATAGATGACCGCTGGTACTTTTCCAGAGCCACGCAGGCGGCGGCTCGCACCCTTTCCCTGCAAAGAGCGCTGTTCGGCGCTAACTTCAATTTTCATTTCTACTTCTCCAAAATTGTGATTTATCCGCGACCAGATAAATCAATTAAAAAAAACTTACAAGTATTTCTGTTTACTTGTGCTACGAATAATTGGTTAATACCTTACTCCATAAACAATGAGCTCAAAGAATTTTCATTGCTGATTCTCAACATTGTTTCAGCCAACAAGTTTGCGACACTTAGTTGGCAAATACGTTCGCAAGCCTGGGCATCTTCACGTAACGGTATGGTATCGGTTACTACAAGTTTGTCCAATGCAGAGTTTTCTATGCGTTGTACTGCATTACCAGATAATACAGGATGAGTGGAATAGGCTAATACCGCTTGAGCACCTTCTTCTTTTAATGCATCGGCAGCTTTACATAGTGTATTGGCTGTATCCACCAAATCATCAATAATCACGCAAGTACGCCCTTTCACTTCACCGATAATATTCATAACCTTGGCTTCATTGGCTTTTGGGCGACGTTTGTCAATAATTGCCAGTTCACATTCTAAGCGCTTGGCCATATGCCTGGCGCGTACAACGCCACCAACATCTGGTGAAACAACAACGAGTTTTTTGTAATCATGCTTCCATACATCGCCAAGCAGAATAGGCATACCGTAGATATTATCAACAGGAATATCAAAAAACCCCTGGATTTGATCAGAATGTAAATCCATTGTCAGCAATCGATCTATACCAACAGTTGTTAACATATTGGCAACAACCTTTGCGGATATTGGTACTCTTACTGAGCGGGGTCTTCTATCCTGACGCGCATAACCAAAATAAGGAATTGCTGCTGTTATGCGTCCAGCTGATGCGCGTTTTAGAGCATCTACCATCACCAAAATTTCCATCAGGCTGTCATTAGTTGGTGCACAAGTAGACTGTAAAATAAACACATCTCGACCACGGACATTTTCGAGAATTTCCACATTGACTTCGCCATCACTAAAACGCCCAACATTTGCACGTCCAAGATGGATATTAAGATGTTTTACTGCATCTTGTGCCAGTTTAGGATTGGCGGTACCGGTAAAAACCATCAAGCTGTCGTAAGACATGTTCTTTCTTGACATAATATAGATTGGAAACTGGGAGTACAGATACCCCTGATAATATGATTAGTCTATTGTGAGGCCATTTGTAGCGTTTTATTTAACCCGTTTAGACCGAAATACAGATAGTAAATCTAACAATTGGCTGGGGAGGTAGGGATCGAACCTACGTATGCTGGAATCAAAATCCAGTGCCTTACCACTTGGCGACTCCCCAAATTATTTAAGGCGTTTCTAGCCATACATTTTTGCGAAAGTTCCGTTGACTTTGTGCTTGCAACCTCATTAATACGCTATGATTCTGCGCGCGTTGTCGCCTCACTCACACAAAAAATTTCTATTTTAGAATCACCTTTTATTCCTCTGATTGACACATTGGATGATCATCCAATCCACGTGCTACAAATCCGCTCATCCCGGCGGGGATATTTTCAAATGCTGTTCGTGCCGCTATTTCAGTTGTAAACTCGGCAAATACACAAGCCCCCGAACCGCTCATTGCCGCTATTGTAGTATTTTTCAACTGCTTTAGCCACTCCAAATATCTTGCCACATCTGGATATTTCTGACATACCACGGATTGCAGATCGTTATGTCCTTGCCAGATGGAAAAGGGCGGTATTTTGATAGGAATCGTGTTTCGTGTCAATTCTTTACTTGTAAAAATTTCTGCGGTTGAAACCTGCACAGGCGGAATCAGTACCAAATACCATGCTGAAGGTAGTTTAACTGCTGCCAGTTTTTCGCCAATTCCTTCTGCAAATGCATTTTTTCCAAATACAAAAACTGGAACATCCGCACCGAGTTGAAGCCCTAATGCAATTAATTGTTGTTTATCCCAATTGAGGCCCCACATTTGATTGAGTGCTAGCAATGTTGTTGCTGCATCAGAGCTGCCACCGCCAAGTCCACCGCCCATTGGAATTATTTTTTTTAGATGAATATCTATTCCCAGATTTACGCCACTTTCCTTTTGTAGAAGCTTTGCAGCCCGAACACATAAATCTTGCTCTTCTGGCACCCCGCTTATCGGTGTATGCAGCTTGATCAAACCATCAGGCCGTACTGCAAAACTTAGTTGATCTGAGAAATCCAGAAAACGGAAAACAGTTTGTAATAAATGATACCCATCCTGTCGACGGCCAATAACATGGAGAAATAGATTAATTTTGGCTGGCGCAGGAAATGTGAGCATAAAAAATTGGTTATTTGATTTGAATCTGATTTAAATCTGATTTAATCGATAATTTCCCAGTTATCCACTACCATTCTGATTTTCAGGTCCTGATAATTGAGTTCGAGTATTTTGGGGCGTGCAATTTGTTCCGGCTGATTCGGAAAAAAACTATTGTATCGAATATGCCAATTATCTTGACGGATGGCGATAACACGGTCTTCCTGATTAATGTCTTTTGCTGATGCCGTCACTGGAGAATGATGCCCCTGTATCCAGTATTGCAGGCCGTTTAATGGCAGGCGCCAACCTAAAATATCTTCAGTTAATTGTTCTATGTCTGTGGCATAAAATACTTCTTGTTTTGAAGTAATCAGACGCGCATCATTTCGATTTCGCAAAATTTTTGCGACAACTTGGCCAAAGGGTGAAAATAACGATATTTCATCATCGATTTCCGAATGCTGCCAGCTAATTCGTCCAGAATGCCGATGATGTTCATTCTGGATAGATATTCTACCGATTAAATTGAAAGCGTCGGATTTTATATTTTGGATATCAGCAGCGGGCTCGGTGAAAACTGTTTTAATCGCTGTTTGCTGTTGTAATGAGGCACAACCTTGCACCAAAAGCAAAAAGCTAATAACAAATTTCCAAGAAAGTAGAGTGTGGGCGTTTTTAATTTGGTATTCACCACATAATAAAATTGATCGCGTGTTTCCTGCAAATTTAAGGTGTTGCGAATTTAAGAAATAAATAACGCTTCGATACGCCATAAAAAGATTACAAGCTATTTATGGGAATGATTTGTTATCTATAAGCAAAAAAATCAGCCAGGTAAATTTTTATCAGTTTGTTGATAGTCAGGCAAAACAATATTTAATTCCAATGTTTCCTGATTTTCATCTTGTTCAAAATTGACCGATATTGCATCCTGATCCACATTGACGTATCTACGGACAACTTCCAGAAGTTCTTTTTGTAGTTGTGGGAGATAAGAGGGTTGATTGTGATGTGAGCGATCATGCGCAACAAGAATTTGCAGCCTTTCTTTGGCAATTGATGCAGTTCTGGGTTTGGATGCTCTGAAATAATCCAGTAGGCTCATGATTTACCTCCAAAAAGCTTTCTGAAGAAACCTTTCTTGCCATCAATGAATCGATGCGGTCGTTCCTCTCCCAAGTAACGCGCCACGACATCTGCATATGCTTGGCCCGCTTCACTTTTTTCATCTAAAATTACAGGTATACCCGCATTAGAGGAGGTTAAAACTGATTTTGATTCGGGTATAATGCCCAGTAAATGTAGAGATAAAATATCCTGTACATCTTCGAGTCCTAGCATTTCTCCTGAATGAACCCGATCTGGATCATAACGCGTTAGTAATAAATATTCCTTAATAGGCTCTTCATTTCTTTCTGCTCGACGTGACTTGCTGGATAACAGTCCCAGCATTCGATCAGAGTCTCTTACCGAGGAAATTTCCGGGTTGGTTACGACAAAAGCATCATCAGCGAAATAAAGAGCTAAATTCGCACCCCTCTCAATGCCAGCGGGGGAGTCGCAAACAATATATTTAAAGTCCTGAGATAACTCATCTAAAACCTTGCCGACACCTTCCTGGGTTAAGGCATCTTTATCACGTGTTTGTGAAGCAGGCAGAACATAAAGTAGATTACAGTTTTTATCACGGATCAGTGCCTGATTAATACTCGCTTCACCATTGATGACATTTATAAAATCGTACACAACACGACGCTCGCAACCCATAATTAAATCCAGGTTACGTAAGCCAACATCAAAATCTATAACAGCTGTTTTGTGGCCTTTTTTTGCAAGCCCCATGGCAATCGCTGCACTAGTAGTTGTTTTACCAACACCACCTTTTCCTGATGTCACGACGATAACTCTTGCCAATTTGAGTCTCCTTTGCTAAATAGTCTTAAGCAATTTCTTGAATAATTAAAGCATGATCTTTTAAGTAAATTTGAACCGGCTTTTTACGGGTTTGATTGCTCAAATCCTCGTTAGTTTTGTAATCCCCTGCGATTGAGATAAGTTCAGCCTGCAAATCAAAACAAAATATTCGTGCATCTGTTTTACCTTGCACACCAGCCAAAGCCCGACCTCTTAATGTATTATAGACATGTATATTACCTTCAGCCATAATTTCAGCGCCAGCGCTAACCTGAGACAAGATAATCAAATCACCCGTAGCATAAATACGCTGCCCAGAACGTACAGGTTGGGTAATTAAAGTCGTGGCAACTGAGGAAGATGACGATGCTGCCGCTGGAGCAATAGGTGTTTCAGTTACTTCCTCTTTGGATCGATCGGTAGCCTCATCCACTTGTGTTTTGCCAAATGACATAGGGCTATCATTACTGCGCACCGCATCAATTGGAATAAATAAATTACGTGCTTGATTATTTTGTCGATCACTGCCACCACGCAGACCGATTGGGAAAAAGCCTATTTTACGTAACACTGTTGTAATTTCAACAATATCAACATCATGGTTCTGCTTATTTAATTCACTTACGTCGATTATTAATGGGGAATTTTTAAAGAAATCTGGTGCCAAACGAATCTTTTCATGCAAAGACAATTCGATCGTAGCGATATCATTGTTAAAAAGAATTAATATAGGCGCAAAAAAGGTACTGCTTTTGAATTCCAGTACAGCGGTTGTATTCGTAGGGTTTGTCGACATCTGTTGATCTTGTCTATGATTACATTGATACGGGTTATTCTATAGTAGCATTTACTTAAATTGCAGCTTCATAATGATATTATACCCACCAATTAACTGTGGCCTATAGGAAATTCACTCAGGATATGTTTATTAATTCATAATTATGGTTGCAATACTACGGAAAATGTATTTGCGTCTCAATTTGTAAGGGTTAATCTCGACTCAGAATCATTTCATATATCCAGTAAAGAATCATTTCTGCCCATGCGCGTATTCTGGTATTTGGTTACAAGCTTGTTGCTCGTAACACTAAGCCTATTGGCTGTACTTTTATTCTTGACGATAGAAGATGAACCACATATTGTTCGTCCAATCGCTTTGACGCACGAGCATATCGAACGGGCAAAGAAAATAATTTACGCACATCGACGACAAGCAAATTCTCGCCTGCTATCCAGAGTCAATATTCTTTCCGAAGATTTAGATATTGCCGCCAATTATCTGGCAAATCATTTTGGCAAAGGACGCGCACAAGTTAATTTTTCTGAACGACAAGCAAAAATTCATTTAAGTTTTCCTTTGCCGACTGAATTGTTTGGAGGGTATATAAATTTTGCAGCGATCGTAGTGCAAACTAATGACCTGCCACAAATTCGATCTGTTCAAATAGGGAATTTGCCTTTACCTGATTTCATGACCAGCATATTAATATCCAAAGGTATGCAGTGGTTACAAAATAATCCTGAGTATCGCAAAGGTCTTGACGCCATAAAATTTATTTACATTTCTAAATATGAAGTCAGCATTCTATATCGTTGGGAAGGTGATTTTTCTCAAATTAAGCAGAATATTGCAATGCTGTCTGAACAGGAACTGGCGCAATTGCATCGCTACCAAAAATTATTAGCGCAATATACTCGACACAATAATAGTAGGACTATTGCACTATCAGAATTACTACCGTCTTTAATGCAATTAGCTGCCGAGCATTCTGTTGATGGTGATGCGAAATCAGAAAACCAAGCTGCAATTTTGACAGCTACTTTACATGTATTAGGTGTGCCAATTAAATCTTTGGTGCCTGAAGCGACAAATTGGCCTCTCCCTACTAGACAGGTGGTCACTATCGATAAACGTAATGATTTAGCAAAACATTTTATGTTGTCAGCAGCAATTACGATTTATTCAGATACTGTTTTGTCTGATGTCATTGGTTTATACAAAGAGATTGAAGATTCTCGTTCTGGCAGTGG
>JAHZIU010000299.1 GCA_022601315.1 Betaproteobacteria bacterium | reverse complement strand
TCATCATACCCTTTACGCCAAAATAGCTGCATGGCTTTTTCAAGTATATCTTCAAAATCATATTCACGTGGCCGACCTAATTTCATATAACTTATTCCTTACTTTTACTTATTATTTAACATTTAAATATAAGACAAACCGGAAAAATATGAAATGCGACAAATTGTCGCATGCAAATTTGTCACAGCGTAACGCGCTGTAAAAATGCCATGAATGAGGGTGCCAGGTGACAAATAGCACTGAAATAAATGACATTGTAGGCGATGATATGCATATCAAGCGCGTCAGACAACACAAAGCGTTTATTGTACTGAATAGTGTGCATTCAAATTAGAAATTTTTTATATTAAGTCATTATGCCTGAAAATTCTCTTCATGAAGTATTACGTGATAAAGAAGATGAGATTAAAATCCTGATAACCAGGAATGAAATCTCAGTGAATGAAATGAATGCGGCGATACAACGCGCAAAAAATACCGAACAACTCAGGAAAAGGGATATTACGGTGATGTGTTTAGTATTCGTTGTGTTTGTTGTGCTCGCTATCGTTACTAATTTATGTGGTATTGTTAACCTAAATATTGCACCAGTACGTTAGATTTTGGCCTGTAATCTTTATTCCTGTTGGTTTTTAGCAAATTTTTAGAAAATACAGTTTGTACTTACGACTCACTTGCTTCAAAACAAGGCGGCGTTTAAATTCCGCCAACTGGTGCAATATTCAGGTTAATCCATCAAGATAAACAGAATCAGTATTTTAAAGTAATTCAATGAAATGCTAAGTGAAACTTCTCTACAGTTGGTTCTGGTAGAAATAATCTACTGGATTCCAATTAACATTTTAATCCCCAATCCGTAGAGTAATACAACAAATATTTTTCTGAGTGTGCTGGTGTGTGTGGAGTGTGTGATTTTTGCACCCAGCGGTGCGGTTAGCATGCTGGCTAAAACAAGCCAGCCAAGTGCAGGTAAATAGACATAGCCGATTGCATAGTCCGGTAAGGATTGCGGTTGTATGAGACCGTTAACGATATAGCCGATGGTTCCTGCCACGGCAATGGGAAAACCGATTGCCGCTGCTGTACCAATTGCATGATGTAATTTAATTTTGCAAAATGTCAGGAAAGGCACAGACAACAAACCGCCGCCGATTGCGACTAAACTGGATAGTGCGCCTATTATGCTGCCAGCTGCAAACAGCCCCGTTTTTCCGGGTAGTGCGTGATTTGGTGTCGGGCTGATTTTTAGCAGCATTTGAGTGGCCGCATAAAATATAAAAATCACAAAAATAATACTCAGGACTTGACTGGCGAGTGCGCTGGCAAATGTTGCGCCGCCTATTGTGCCGAGCAGAATACCAGGCGTTATATTTTTTACAACGGGCCAATTAACTGCACCATGTGCATGATGCGTACGTAGACTGGCAGCAGAAGTAAATATGATGGTTGCCATTGTGGTGCCTAAAGCAAGGTGTAGAATACGATCTGGCGGAAAATCCTGCGCAATAAACAACGTTGTCAGTGCAGGGACAATAATTAACCCACCGCCAATGCCGAGTAAGCCTGCAAAGAATCCAACGACAGCGCCCACCAGTAGATATATCAGCCACCACCATTCCATGTGAGTTAACCTTTGCAATTATTAATTACAAAATTCCTGCGATAAATTTCCATTCTGCCGGATCAACCGGTGTTATAGACAGTCGATTGCCCTGTTGTAAAATGCGCATTCTTGCTAATGCAGGATACTGACGTAATTCCTTGATAGTGACTAAACGCGTTTTTTTGATGAAAGTGATTTCAACATTAAACCATCGCGGGTTCTGGGTGGTGGCTTTCGGGTCATAGTATCTGCTTTTTATATCAAATTGCGTAGCATCAGGGTAAGCAAGCTTTGTAACTTCAGCAACCCCTACGATGCCAGGTTGAGGGCAGCAGGAATGATAAAAAAAAACGAGGTCGTTGAGCGCCATTTGAACGCGCATGAAATTACGTGATTGATAGTTACGTATGCCAAACCAGGGTGTCGTTTTTCCAGGCATGGCCGCCAAATCGTCAATATTCAGTTTACTAGGTTCAGACTTGATTAACCAGTAACGCATCTATTCTTTTATCTGGATAGGTTTGTTAGTACATAGAAACCAACAGACAAGCGTGGGGTGGTAGCTGAACGCTACACGATTGGTTTCTTATGGATTGATTTATTACAGTACGTAGCGTGCCAGGTCTTCACTTTGTGATAAGTCTTTGAGGCGTGTATCTACATAGTCGGCGTCAATAACGATTGTTTCTCCACTACGATTGGGCGCATTATAAGAAATTTCTTCCAGTAATTTTTCCATAACGGTATGTAACCGTCGGGCACCAATATTTTCAGTTTTACTGTTAACGGAATAGGCGATTTCGGCTAAACGCTTAATGGCATCATTGGAAAACTGCAGTTGTATCCCTTCTGTAGCGATCAATGCTTCATATTGTCGGGTGAGACACGCATCTGTATTGGTCAGAATTTGTTCAAAATCACTGACACTTAAGCTCGACAGTTCGACACGGATGGGAAAACGGCCTTGCAGTTCGGGGATCAGATCAGAGGGTTTGGACATATGAAATGCACCACTGGCTACAAATAAGATATGGTCCGTTTTAATCATGCCATATTTTGTAGAGACGGTTGTTCCTTCTACCAGTGGAAGCAGATCCCGCTGTACACCCTGACGTGAGACTTCACCGCCAGAGTTTCCTGAACGGGTGGCGATTTTATCGATTTCATCCAAAAAAACAATGCCATTCTGTTCAACATTCTGAATGGCAGTTAATTTAAGGTCTTCGTCATTGACCATTTTGGCTGCTTCTTCTTCAATTAAAAGCTTTTTGGCTTCACGAATAGTCAGTTTACGTGTTTTCCGTTTTTCTCCAGACATATTTTGAAACATGCCTTGAATTTGTGACGTTAAGTCTTCCATACCAGGTGGTGCAAATATTTCCATATTGGCACGTGGTGTGGTGACATCAATGTTAATTTCTTTATCGTCTAACTCACCTTCGCGTAATTTCTTGCGAAATTTCTGGCGTGTCGCGTTATCACGATCGTCGTTGTTCAGGTCTGAGTCAATTTCTCTGGCTGCAGGTAACAGAGTGTCCAAAATACGTTCTTCAGCGCTATCCTCCGCGAGTGGTCTTTTTTTCCGGGTTTCTCTTTCACGAGATTCCTTGATGGCTGTTTCTGCCAGATCACGAATGATGGAATCTACATCGCGGCCCACATAACCGACTTCAGTAAACTTGGTGGCTTCAATTTTAATAAAGGGTGCATGTGCTAATTTTGCCAGGCGACGGGCAATTTCAGTTTTTCCGACACCGGTGGGGCCAATCATCAGGATATTTTTTGGGGTAATTTCCTGTCGCAGTGGGTCGGCAACTTGCTGTCTGCGCCAGCGATTTCTGAGTGCAATTGCGACTGCACGTTTGGCGGTATCTTGTCCGATAATATGCTTGTCCAATTCATGGACAATTTCCTGAGGAGTCATTTGAGACATAATTTTTAAATTCTGAAATTGAAGGTATTGGCAGGTGAAAGATTAGAAAACAGTTGTTTATTCAATCGATTCTATGACATGATCCTGATTGGTATAAATACATAAGTCTCCCGCGATCGATAGTGATTTGTCGACTATTTCTTTGGGTGTTAAATCGGTATTTTCTAATAATGCACGTGCAGCGGCATGCGCGTATGAGCCGCCACTGCCAATAGCTGCTAAACCGAATTCAGGTTCTATCACATCGCCTGCGCCGGTAATAATGAGGGTGGCATCTTCATTGGCAACAATGAGCATTGCTTCCAATTTACGTAAAATTCGATCAGTACGCCAGTCTTTTGCCAATTCTACAGCCGAACGCATGAGGTGGCCATGATGGGCTTCGAGTTTGCCTTCAAAACGCTCAAATAATGTGAAAGCGTCGGCAGTACCGCCAGCAAATCCCGCTAAAATTTTGTCGTGATATAGTCTGCGGACTTTGCGCGCACTGGATTTAGCAACAACGGCACCTAACGTTACCTGGCCGTCACCGCCCAGTGCAACTTGCTTTCCACGTCGTGCTGATACGATTGTTGTCATGTATTATGTTTATAAGTGTTACAAAAATGCAATTATACCGCATAAAATGCAGTCTATTTAGACAGAGTGCTAACCCTTCTTCTTGGCGCGTGGATGCGCTGAGTCGTATACTTGCGTGAGATGTTGGAAATCCAGGTGTGTGTATACCTGTGTGGAAGTAATATGTGCGTGGCCTAACAATTCCTGTACGGCACGTAAGTCACCGCTGGATTGTAATAAATGCGATGCGAAAGAATGGCGCAACATATGTGGGTGCACATTTTGATTGATGCCTTGTTGTCTGGCCCTATTTTTCAGGCGATGGCTGATTGTTCGGGCGCTCATTGCATCACCCCGGCGGGATAAAAACAGAGAAGTAACATCCGGCTTGATAATCAAAGCGCGTTGCTTAAGCCAGGCATGCAATGCCTGAATGGCAAATTTGCCGATGGGTACAATACGTGTTTTACCGCCTTTGCCAAGTACCCGTATGGTTGCATCGGGAAAATCAATGTCGCTGGGTATCAATTGGGCAAGTTCGGCCAACCTTAGTCCTGAGGAATAAAATAGTTCCAATATTGCGCTATCACGCGTGGTTAATATGTTATCCGTTGAGAACTCAAGTAATTGTGCTGTTTCATCTGGTGATAATGCATGTGGAAGCTTGGGCGAAGATTTAGGGACCCGAATGCCACTGCAAGGGTTGTGCGTAAATTGGTGATCGCGTATTAAGTATTTATAAAACCCACGCCAGGTAGAAAGCATTCGGGCGAGGCTTCTACCGGAAAGCCCTTTGCTATGCAACTGCATAATGACTTGCCGGATATGGGGTGATTGCACTTGTTTTAATGTGATGTCGTTACGTTGTTTAAGGAACGCAAAAAACACGCGCAGATCGCGGGCATAACTTGTACTGGTATGGGGCGACAGGCACCGCTCATGTGTTAGATGACGAAGAAAAGAAGTTGCCAGTACCTCAGGTTTGTCGCTCATTTGATCGGTTATTTTGAGACGTTTCGGCTGTAGTAATGACTTGGTTATAGCGGGCAAGAGATGCGCTCACTAGATCTCCCAGTCGTTTTAAGTGTAATGTGCCCGTTTCTGAGCAAAATCTTTCATGATCAGGACTGGCTAAAACTAATAAGCCGATTGATTCTGTGGTTTTAAGTGGAATCATAGAAAATGAGTTTGGATGTTCTGCCTCTTCTCCGAACCAGTTTTTGATTTCATCGGCAATATGATCACCACAATAAGGTTGTGTCAGGCTGCTGGCAATGGTGCGAATGTCTTCACTGGTGGTTGTGAATTCAGTATGTGCTGTGTCGTCACAGGAAAGGTTCCATAAACGCAGTGCGACATGTGGAATGGTGAAATCTTCATGCAGGCTAAATTTAAGTTCTTCCAGTAATTCGTCCATACTGGAGATATTCAACAATGCGATACATAAACGATGCATTTTCTCACTAATGAGATCATTTTCTTCGCCAAAACTGATTAATTCAAGCAATTTGTTTTGTAATACCTGATTTTTGTCTCTCAGAGAAGTGACCTGTCGCTCATTAATTGAAATAACCTTGTCGTCATGTAGATGTGGTATTTGAAGATCAGCAATAAGCTCAGTATGCTTGTTGAAGAATTCAGGGTGATCCAGTAGATATTGAGCGACATCTTTCGCTTTCATGGTTTTTCCTTGAAAAGTTGTAAATGCATTACAAGTTAATCTCACCTTCAAAAACGGTCACAGCCGGGCCGGTCATAAAAACCGGTGCGTTCTCCTTCGCCCAGCTTATGGTCAAATCACCGCCACGGGTACTGACGGTAACTTTTGAGTCCAGTAAACCCAAATTGACACCTGTGACAACTGCAGCACAAGCGCCTGTGCCACATGCTAATGTTTCTCCTGCGCCGCGTTCATACACGCGTAGTTTAATGTGATTACGATGAATGATTTGCATGTAACCAACATTAACCTGGTTAGGGAAAGTGGCGTGTGCTGCAATTAAAGCGCCTTCACTGTTTACTGGTGCTTGTTCAATGTCGTCAATTATACGCACAGCGTGCGGGTTGCCCATTGATAAAACACTTATTTTAACCTTTTTGTTTGGTAGTTCAAGGTGATAAGTTGGGCATTTGTTGGCGGCTAAAAATGGAATTTCACCGGGTTCAAATTCTGGCTTGCCCATATTAACAGTAACTTCGCTACTATTTTCCAGTTTGGGTGTAATAATGCC
>JAHZIU010000298.1 GCA_022601315.1 Betaproteobacteria bacterium | reverse complement strand
GTTGTACAGGTGGCCGGCACCGCTCTGTTTTTTTGATTGAAACGCTAAAACCATGGTTGGAAGAACTAGGTTTTTCCTCTCATGTTCTTCATCGCGATATTGAGCGTTGAGTATCTCAGTAGAAAAATCTTTATTCCGACATAGATTCTTCGTGCGCTTTCAACTTGATATTGACGGGTTCGGCGTTCACAAACAGGATGCCGGTGTTATTGACCATAATACCGGCAAGATGTTGGATAAGAAACAATCTTCACATTTTCTGTGGATTATTACGAGAAATAGGTGACTGATTGTTAAGCAAATGTGTTCACTAATCCTTGATGCTGGCTTGGTGGCAATCGTACTTCAATTGGATCAGTGGATTCGTTGCCATTGCTCATCATGTTTTGGCCATTTTCTGATGACGATTGTGCATGCTGGTTAGATTGCTCTTGCTGCTGGAAAGAGTCAGTTCCCACCGTAACACTACCTAGATCAATCCCATTTTCCGCCATCATTTCTCTAAGCCTTGGTAATGCTGCTTCAATTGCTTCCCGAACTGCTGCATGTGGTGATGCAAATTGCGCTGTTGCTTGTTCGCTCGTCATATTTAACGTAACTTCAACAGGCCCGAGATGTGCTGGATTGAGACGTATTTCAGCAACTTGATTTTGTTGGTTACTCAACCAGACAATCTTCTGAGCAAAATCGTTGTTCCATTTGGCTTGGCCAATTTGTGTTCCGAGGCTAATTTCTTGAGGAGAAGTCGCTGCAGTTGTAGAAAGTGTTGTACTGAAACTATTTAAACCAGGTTGTTGTGTTGATATAGAATCAGTGAGTGATGATAATGTTGATTCACCAGCGCTAGCTAAAATTGTTTTATTTGTTTCAGCATAAAACGACAAATTTTTGCCACTAACGGCAAAATCTGCCGCTTCAAATGGTTGCCAAATATTATTATTCGATAGTGAATTTTGTGTAGAGTTTTGCTGTAAAAAAGGATTTAAAGCCAGATGTGTATTGCCCTTTATTTGGCCCAATTCATCGGTAGGTTGCTTATTTTGAATATGAGCCGATAAGGCTGTTAATGCAAATGGTGGGGGAGCTTCAACGCCAGGGTTGGCTGTATCAATGATTGATGGGATAGTATGTTGAGTCTCGTGGTTTTGATTGCTTGGCAGTAAGCTGTTTGCGATACCAGCTGTATACGTGTTAGTTGCTTCATTGGGTGGCACAGTATGAGGTGAGCTTTCAGAAGGAACTGCGTGATTACTTGATTCAGAAACTGTTGTTTTTTCAGAGGATGAAGCTGCAGAAGTCGGTGATTCTTCAGTTGTGGATGCCTTGTCTGCGTCATTTTTTCTTTCAGATTCAACTTTTTTTTCTGAAACTTCACGTGCCAGAACATTACTGAATTCATCATTTTCCGGTTCGTTAGTACGGTTGTTACTTGTTGAGGTATCATTTGTTGTTGGTTGATCAGCCAACGTTTTCACATTCGTAGGTAAAGTTAAATTCAACATAAGCTTTGTCTCATACAGTTAATTTAAAATGTTACTGTATAAGAAAGCAATCTTCATGCCAGTTTACCGTTTTATTGTTTATTTCCTTATTCTAAAAATTATTTTGAGATTTAGTGTAGACAGGTTATTTTCGTGAGGACTTACAACGATCCATATCAAATGGTTTTCTCAATAATCTGCTTCTGGATGCATTGCTTTGCTGCGACAATTATTCGGGTAACCTCCTAACTTTTTTTCATAATAAGAAAGTCAGCATTTATTCGTTACTTTCTGGCAAGTTTCGATTATAAACTGGTTTATTTGAGGCATATTCATCTTGCTGTTTTTGTTCGTTTCTCATTTGTTGTTGATTTTCAGCTCTTTGTTGACGGTGTGAGAGTGTGTTATAAGATTTGAGCTTGCGTTGGCAAGAAAGAAATGCTTCGTTACCGATGTTTCTGTTATTTTGAGCTTCTAACACAGTTTGACGTTGTTCAGTAATTGCCGCATCTAGTTTGTTGATAAATGAGATAAAATTTAACCACTCAATATGGTCAATACCATTTTTAGCTGAATTTTGGAATTGGGCTTGATAGCTTTGTCGATATTGTAAAAGTAGATGCAGTTTTTTTTCGGCATCCTGCTTTTGTAAGTTTAACTGACCTAATTGTTTTGCAGAGGCATCGCTTTGTTTTTGTGCAAAATCAATTAGTGTTTTTAGTGATGAAGTTGAAGGCATAGTATTAATTAATTTTATTTTGTATTATCGAGTTTTTATTGTGATTTTTCATCGTTAAACAATGCTTCAAGTTTGGTGTGACTTTCGTCATATTTTTCTTGATGATCCATATCTTGTCGTAAGAAGTTTTCGAGTACTGGAAACAGCATAATTGCTTTATCCAATTCAGGGTCAGATCCACTGACATATGCGCCAACACTAATAAGGTCATGGCTACGCTGATATCGTGCGTAGAGGCCTTTGAATTGTCGGGCCAATTCAGCTTTTTCTTGTGATACGAGTGTTGTCATGACGCGGCTGACTGATGCTTCAATATCAATTGCTGGATAGTGTCCGGCATCAGCTAGTTGGCGAGAAAGAACAATATGTCCATCAAGGATTGCTCGAGCACTATCAGCAATAGGATCGTTATGATCATCACCTTCAGTCAGTACGGTATAAAAGGCGGTAATAGAACCGCTAATTTGGCTGCCATTACCGGCGCGTTCGACAAGTTGTGGTAATTTAGCAAATACAGAAGGTGGGTAACCTTTTGTAGCAGGGGGTTCACCTATCGCGAGAGAAATTTCTCTCTGAGCCATTGCAAAACGTGTCAGGGAATCCATTATGAGTAGAACATGCTTGCCTTGGTCACGGAAGTACTCAGCTATTGCAGTTGCGTAGGCCGCACCTTGTAGTCGTAGCAGTGGTGAAGTGTCGGCAGGCGCAGCTACAACCACAGAACGTGACAGTCCTTCGTTACCCAGAATATTTTCTATAAATTCCTTGACTTCACGTCCCCGCTCGCCAATGAGAGCAACAACGATTATATCTGCGCTG
>JAHZIU010000038.1 GCA_022601315.1 Betaproteobacteria bacterium | reverse complement strand
ATATAATTTTGCTCATATCAAATACATGTGATAATTAGTAGTATGTTTATAGCCCAATATTGCACCAGTTGGTGGTATTTAAACGCCGCCTTGTATTGAATTGAGCGTGCTCGCGACCGAAGACGCATTTATTATTCTGCGGCGTAGAGCGCATGTGCGTTCTATTCAATACAGGGCAAGTTAAAAACCAGCAAGTGAGTCATAAGTACAAACTGTATTTTCTAAAAATTTGCTAAAAACCAACAGGAATAACGATTACAGGCCAGAATCTAACGTACTGGCGCAATATTCAGGATAGGCCTGAGTTTAAGTAGATAACGTTATATATCGCAACAATTAGGTATTATTGGTTCGACCACAAAGCAGTGCGATTTATCATTACGAAGAAGACTGGAATAGAGTGGCTATGATCAGTATTGGCAGTCTACTGATAAAATGACAATAATAATTGAATAATGGGAAAAGAATAAATCGATGAGCTTGGAAAAAAAATTTGTAACAGGTGGGGGGGTTTCGGTCACTCGTAATTCGCAAGAATTACCTTATATATCAGCTACAGATAACCTTGTGACGGCACTGAATACACAACGAGGTGTGTTTCTGTCCTCATCTTTTGAGTATCCGAAGCGATATTCAAGATGGGATCTGGGATTTACAAATCCACCCATTGAAATTGTAGCGCGTGGCAGATGTATGGAGATCATTGCACTGAATGCAAGAGGTAAGGTATTGTTACCCGCGATTTACCAAGCGCTAGAAGCATGTCCTGAACAGAATTCATTGAAGTATCAAGGCCAGGTTATCACGCTAAATGTAACGATTTCACAGGAAGAATTTACTGAAGAGCAGCGCAGTCAGCAGCCTAGTGTGTTTAGTATTTTAAGGAGAATTATTCGTCTGTTTGCACATAAGGATGATGCTTATCTCGGGCTGTATGGTGCATTTGGGTATGAGTTGTGCTTTCAATTTGAAGCGATAAAGACTTCTCTTAAACGAGATGCTGATGCCCGAGATATGGTGCTTTATATTCCTGATGAGATTATCGCAGTTGATCATAGCTCTAAACTGGCATTTTGCTACCAGTATGAGTTTGAATTTAATAATCAAGAAACAAATAATAAAGCACGCGATGGGGAAAGCAATGTTTTTACACTGGTCGCAAATTCTGATGAAAATGGTGCTGCTGCATTTACTTCAGATCATGCGCCGGGTGAATATGCTAACTGCGTGCGCAAAGCCATAGAGTATTTCACTCGAGGCGACTTATATGAAGTCGTTCCGGGGCAAGTGTTTGCCCAACCTTGTATCGATTTGCCTTCCGAAATTTTCAGGCGACTGAAAGCAGCTAACCCGGCTCCTTATGGCGCGCTGATCAATCTTGGCGAGCAAGAATATCTGGTTGCTGCTTCACCTGAGATGTTTGTTCGAGTCGATGGACGTCGAGTAGAAACTTGTCCCATATCTGGGACAATTAAACGTGGCCGAGATCCAATGGAGGATACAAAGCAGATTATTGCATTGTTGAATTCAGACAAGGAAGAATCAGAGCTGACCATGTGTACCGATGTCGATCGTAATGATAAATCCCGTATTTGTGAGCCGGGAACTATCCGCCTGCTAGGACGCAGGCAGATAGAAATGTATTCACGACTGATTCATACCGTTGATCATGTGGAAGGTATTTTGCGTGAGGAGTTTGATGCCATAGATGGTTTTTTAGCGCATGCATGGGCAGTTACTGTCACAGGGGCGCCCAAACAGTCGGCGATTCAGTTTATTGAAGATAATGAAAAATCTCCACGTAGGTGGTATGGCGGGGCTATGGGTTCGTTTCTATTTAATGGGAATGTGAATACGGGACTTACCTTGAGAACAATGCGAATAAAAGATGGTGTTGCTGAAGTCAGAGCTGGCGCGACGCTGTTATATGATTCTGATCCTGATGCTGAAGAGGCAGAAACACACTTAAAAGCTTCTGCGCTACTTGGGATCATCAATCCTTCGGGAAAACCGGCAGTTGATAGTGGCATCTCCTTCGATCAATATGATAATAATCGCAAACTGGTTATTTTAATGGTGGATCATCAGGATTCGTTTGTGCATACGCTGGGCGGCTATCTAAGAATGACTGGTGCAAGTGTGATTACCATGAGGCCAAAAATGGCAAGAGAACATTTGGCAAAAGAATCTCCAGATTTATTGGTTCTTTCACCCGGACCAGGTCGACCCAGTGAATACGAAATGCATGAAACAATCCAAATGGCGCAAGAAAAAAAGATACCCGTATTTGGTGTTTGCTTAGGTTTGCAAGGAATTGTTGAATATTTTGGCGGGACTTTAAGACAGCTTGAGCATCCAATGCATGGAAAACCTTCGCGCATTCGCCTGGTTAATGAAGGTATTTTTAAGGATTTGCCAGAGTCGACGTTTACTGCCGGACGATATCATTCTTTATGCGCAAACGAAATTCCCGCTACGCTTAAAGTACTGGCTACGACCGAAGATGATACTGTCATGGCGATACAACATGTCGATTTACCTGTTGCGGCCGTTCAATTTCATCCTGAATCCATTTTAAGTCAGGAGAATAATGTGGGACACAGATTACTTGTTAACATGCTTTCCGATTT
>JAHZIU010000037.1 GCA_022601315.1 Betaproteobacteria bacterium | reverse complement strand
TAGTTACGGCGAATATAGTTAATAATCGCTTCATCAAATTTATCTCCGCCGACACGTACTGAGTTTGAGTACACTATGCCGCCGAGCGAAATGATGCCAACTTCTGTTGTACCGCCTCCGATATCGACAACCATTGATCCTGTTGGCGATTCAACTGGCATTTCAGCGCCGAGTGCTGCTGCCATGGGTTCTTCAATCAACTCGACTTTACGTGCGCCTGCGCCATAAGCTGCTTCACGGATTGCCCGTCGTTCTACTTGTGTTGAACCATATGGCACACAAATAACAATGCGTGGATTGGCAGACAATAAGCGTGGTGGATTGACTTTGCGGATGAACATTTTGAGCATTTGTTCGGTTACCGTAAAGTCTGCGATCACGCCATCTTTCATTGGTCTGATGGCAGTAATGTTACCCGGTGTGCGGCCAAGCATTTGCTTGGCTGCCAGGCCTACTTGTTGAATCGTTTTTTTACCACTGCCGCCGCTTTCTTCGCGTATTGCCACTACAGAGGGTTCATCTAGCACGACACCTTGACCACGGACATAAATCAACGTATTTGCAGTACCCAGATCAATAGCCATATCTGTTGAGAAATAGCTACCCAGTATATTATTGTTCATGAAATTAAACATAGTGGCAGAATCCGTTCCTAGTTAATTATGATGAGATACATAATAAAAAAAACTATCGAAAATAATACGCCGATTAAACGCGTCATGATACCCTATTACTTCTTTGAATATAAGGTTTCTGATTTTAAATGACTCTATCTGTTAATGATGTGAAACGTATTGCTGATCTTGCTTGTATAGAAACAAGTGAGTCTGAAGCTCAAGCAACATTGGGTCAGCTGGCTGATATTTTTAAACTTATCGAGACCATGCAAGTGGTTGATACTTCATCTGTTGAACCGATGTCCCACGCGCAAGATGTGGTGCAGCGGTTACGTGAAGATAAAATAACTGAATCTGATCAGCGTGATTTATATCAATCAGTAGCGCCACAGACAGAAGCAGGTCTGTATTTAGTGCCTAAAGTTATTGAATAGTGTGGTTAGAAAAAACGAACAATAAGCTCAGAAAAATTGCTTGAGTAGTTAAAAGAATTACTATTATACCCGCCACTTTGTTAAATCCAATTTGTAAATACCATGTTTAATGCCAGTCTTAAACAGTTGTCAACGCAGCTTGCCGAAAGAAAAATATCCAGTGTAGAACTTACGAAAGAATTTCTTCAGCGTATTAAAACACTGAATGCTGAATATAATGCCTTTATAACAGTGAATGAGGCATTGAGTCTCGCACAGGCGCAAAATGCAGATCAAATAATCGCAGCGGGCCAGGCTAATAAATTAACGGGTATTCCTATCGCGCAGAAAGATATCTTTTGCGCTAAAGATTGGTTGACAACCTGTGGCTCAAAGATGTTATCGAATTTTGTCTCACCATACGATGCAGGGGTCATCGAACGTTTTAATCAGATTGGCGCGGTAAATATTGGTAAGACCAATATGGACGAGTTCGCGATGGGATCAAGTAATGAGACTTCATTCTATGGTCCGGTTAGAAATCCGTGGGATGTTGCGGCGGTTCCAGGTGGAAGTTCTGGGGGGTCCGCAAGTGCTGTTGCTGCCCGATTGGCGCCTGCTGCAACAGGTACCGATACTGGGGGATCAATTCGCCAGCCAGCGGCATTATGTGGAATTTCAGGAATTAAACCAACTTACGGATTGGTGTCACGTTATGGCATGATTGCATTCGCATCAAGTTTGGATCAGGGCGGCCCGATGGCTAAATCGGCTGAGGATCTGGCACTGATGTTGGGTGTCATGACTGGGTTTGATGCACGTGATTCGACCAGCTTGCAGCGTGATTCTGAAGATTATACGCGTGATCTGGAGAAGCCATTATCTGGATTACGCATTGGTTTGCCGAAAGAGTATTTTGCTAAAGGCATGAGCAAAGATGTTGAGTGTGCGGTAGAACAAGCGCTGGATGAATATCGGAAACTGGGCGCTGAAATGGTAGAAGTATCGCTGCCTAATTCGCAGTTATCTATTCCCGTTTATTATGTGCTGGCGCCTGCAGAGGCATCCAGCAATTTATCTCGTTTTGACGGTGTTCGCTATGGCCATCGGGCCAAGTCATATGATGATTTGAATGATATGTATCGTAAGAGCCGTGCAGAGGGCTTTGGTGCCGAAGTAAAACGGCGCATTCTTATTGGTACTTATGTATTATCGCATGGATACTATGATGCCTACTATATTAAGGCTCAGAAAGTACGCCGACTGATTACCCAGGATTTTGTTGATGCTTTTAAACAATGCGACATTATGATGGGGCCGACCTCGCCAACCGTTGCATTTAACATCGGTGAAAAAAGTAGTGATCCCATCCAAATGTATTTGTCAGATATATATACCAGCGCGGCTAGTTTGGCTGGATTGCCGGGTATGTCTGTTCCAATTGGCTTTGGTGATAAGAACAGGCCTGTGGGTTTACATATTATTGGTAACTATTTTAAAGAAGCGCAAATGTTGAATGTAGCGCACCAATATCAGTTGGTAACGGATTGGCACCAAAGATTGCCAACGGGAATAGATTAACTTTTACATATAATTTAGTCGGAAGAAATAATCATGCAGTGGGAAATAGTTATCGGTATAGAAACGCATGCGCAACTTACAACGCAATCAAAAATTTTCTCTGGTTCATCTATTGCATATGGAGCGAAACCAAATACGCAGGCCAATACTGTTGACCTTGCATTGCCGGGCGTATTGCCGGTATTGAATAAGGGGGCGGTGGAACGAGCGATTAAACTGGGTCTTTCTGTTGGCGCGAAAATCAACTCGCCCTCTATTTTTGCCAGAAAAAATTATTTTTACCCTGATTTGCCAAAGGGTTATCAAATTAGCCAATACGAGTTGCCGATTGTGGAAGGTGGCTGTATCAAAATACAGACCGGTGAAACTGAGAAGACCATACATTTGACACGTGCGCATCTGGAAGAGGATGCGGGTAAATCATTACATGAAGATTTTCAAGGAATGAGTGGTATTGACCTGAATCGGGCAGGTACACCGCTATTGGAAATAGTGACAGAGCCGGATATGCGTAGCAGTACTGAGGCAGTCGTTTATGCTAAGACATTGCATTCATTGGTACGTTGGATCGGTATATGTGACGGTAACATGCAAGAAGGTTCATTTCGCTGTGACGCCAATGTATCTGTGCGTCCAAAAGGATCTGAGACTTTAGGCACGCGTTGTGAAATCAAGAACCTGAACTCATTCCGTTTTCTTGAGAAAGCCATTGATTTTGAGGCCAGGCGGCAAATTGAAATTTTGGAAGATGGTGGTTCTATTCGACAAGAGACGCGGCTTTATGATGCCAACAAGGATGAGACGCGCAGTATGCGTAGTAAGGAGGATGCGAACGATTATCGCTATTTTCCTGACCCTGATTTATTACCGCTGGAGATTGCTGAAAGCTGGGTTAATCAATTAAATGACGCTTTGCCTGAATTGCCGGAAGCACGTCGATCACGCTATATGACAGATTTTGGCTTATCTGCCTATGATGCAACAGTTTTAACAAGTGCGCGAGAGATCGCAGAATATTTTGAAAACACGTTAGAGCGATTACCGGGTCAAGCCAAATTGTGCGCAAATTGGATTATGGGTGAAATAAGCGGGCGACTGAATAAAGACGATACAGAGATTACAGCTTGCCCAATATCGCCAACGCAATTGGCAGCATTATTATCGCGGATTAGTGATGGAACCATTTCAGGAAAAGCGGCTAAAATAGTTTTTGAAAGTATGTGGAATGGAGAGCTTGATCAAAATGCAGATGCGATTATCGAGGCTAAAGGTTTAAAACAGATCTCAGATGATGGCGCCATTGAAAAAATGGTTGATGAAGTCCTTGCCGCAAATGCTCAACAAGTCGCTGATTATCGTAATGGTAAAGAGAAAGCATTTAATTCATTGGTTGGTCAAGTAATGAAGGCAACTAAAGGTAAGGCCAACCCAATGCAAGTCAATGAAATATTAAAGAAAAAACTTCAGACGTAGTTGTATTTTCGTTGCGCAGTATTACAACCATTT
Source organism: Betaproteobacteria bacterium (assembly GCA_022601315.1). Taxonomy (GTDB): domain Bacteria; phylum Pseudomonadota; class Gammaproteobacteria; order Burkholderiales; family Nitrosomonadaceae; genus Nitrosomonas. The sequence goes on along the minus strand of JAHZIU010000037.1, from coordinate 3,236 downwards.
ATGGTATTAGCTTTGGTGTGTGAAATTTTGTTCAGCTTGATATAGTAACAAAGAGGAATAGGGGTATTTTTGATGAGCGTCATATGGTTTAAGGATTACAAAATTGATTATCTGGAAGGGTTGCGTAATGCCAATATGGGAGAGCATATTGGCATTCATTTTACTGAGGTTGGGCCCGATTTTGTCAAGGCAAGAATGCCTGTAGATAAGCGCACAACCCAACCTTTTGGAATTATGCATGGTGGCGCAAGTTGTGTTTTGTCTGAAACACTAGGCAGTGTTGCCGGGTGGATGACAATTGACCCGGAGAAATATCGTGCGGTTGGATTGGAACTCAATATCAATCACATCCGCGCTGTTACACAGGGTCATGTCATTGGTACTTGTGTACCACTGCATACTGGTCGGCGTACACAAGTTTGGCAAACGGATATAACAGAAGAACAAACAGGGAAGCGTGTTGCTATTTCAAGATTAACGCTGGCAATTATTGATCAAGGTACGTTAAGCGCTCAAAAGGAACATGTTGTTGTAGAAAAAAAACCCTGAATTTTTCTGATATTCATGGCCAAGCATGAACTGCCAGAATTTAACGCCTTAGTCTCGCTGTAAGTATGTAAGCTTCATAATAAGTCTGTATCAACCTGTATTGTTCCTTTAGCAAAGTAACAATTAAAAAAATATTATTAATGATTGCGTGTTACGGCGAAAGAGGCCAGTTGTAGTAAGTAATCTTTATACTCGGATTCTGGTAATGATGCGATTGCTGCGGTTGCTGTATCAACTTCAGCACGAGCACATTTCTTAGCATAATCCAATGCAGCCGTTTGTTGGATGACATCCAGAACAGGTTGAAATCCATCCGCACCGCCTTTTTCAATTGCATTGCGAATGATGTTGGCCTGTTCTGGGGTGCCGGATTTCATGGCGTATATCAAGGGTAAGGTGGGTTTGCCTTCCGCAAGATCGTCACCCAGGTTTTTTCCAGTATCTTGATCATCTCCAGTGTAATCAAGCACATCGTCAATCAGTTGAAATGCAGTGCCAAGATGCATGCCATAAACAGAAAGTGCTTCTTCATTTTCTGGCGTGGCATTGCCAAGAATGGCGCCCAAGCGGCTTGCAGCTTCAAATAACTTTGCTGTTTTAAAACGGATAACACGCAAATAATTATCTTCTTCAACATTTGGGTCACGGCAGTTAAGCAGTTGTAGAACTTCGCCTTCAGCGATGGTGTTAGTTGCATCCGCCAATACATGCATGACGCGCATGTTGTCGACTTCTACCATCATTTGAAAGGCACGTGAATAGAGAAAATCTCCAACTAATACACTGGCGGCGTTGCCGAATAGCGCATTGGCGGTTTCTTTATTGCGACGCAGTTTGGATTCGTCGACAACATCGTCATGTAGTAATGTTGCCGTATGGATAAATTCTACAACAGCGGCTAAGTTATATTGATATTTTCCGGTATAGCCGGATGCACCAGCGGATAAAATCACCAGCGCGGGACGTAAGCGTTTGCCGCCGCTATTGATAATGTACTTACTAACTTGATGGATAAGTGCTACATGGGAATGTAATTTATTCCGAATGACATCATCCACGATGTCCATGTCTTGAGCAATGAAGCTTCTTATATTTTCGATTGACACAGCGTTACCTTGAAGAAAACGCTATGTTAAGAATGACAACGCTAAAGTGTCAAGCATAAACATTAAATCAATTGAATTTTCCTCCACAGATAGTACCTATTTATGTATAATGCTCTGTTCTGTGAAAGTGATGTATGGAGTCAATTATATGTATGCGGTCATAAAAACCGGTGGTAAACAATATCGTATTCAAGTTGGTGAAAAACTGAAAGTAGAGCAGCTTGATGCCGAGAGTGGTAGTGAGCTTGTTATTGATCAGGTATTAATGGTGGCGGATGGCGATCAAGTTTCTATGGGAACACCTTTGGTTGACGGGGCTACTGTAAGCGCAACTGTACTGGGACAAGGCCGGCACGACAAGATCCGTATTTTTAAAATGCGTCGTCGTAAGCATTACCAGAAACACCAGGGACATAGACAGAATTACACTGAAATACAGATAACAGGTATTTCAGCATAAAGGAGTAGTTAGATGGCACATAAAAAAGCAGGCGGGAGTTCCAGAAATGGACGCGACTCACAATCGAAACGATTAGGTGTCAAACGCTATGGCGGTGAATTGATTTCAGCTGGTTCAATTATTGTCAGGCAGCGTGGAACACAATTTCATCCTGGAGAGAATGTAGGTATGGGCAAGGATCATACTCTATTTGCTAAAATTACCGGTAAAGTAAATTTTAGTATCAAAGGCGTTCAAAAGCGTAAGGTGGCAAGTATCATTCCAGCATAATGATGGCAATTTAAGATTTCGATCATTGCAGCACCCCCAGTAACTCCAGTATTCGATAAGGGCCCTGTCTAAGATGATAGGGCTTTTTTATTTGTTAGACCATATAAATATAGCTATAAATAGATCGCATGAAGTTTATTGATGAAGCGACCATTCAAGTGCTTGCCGGTAAGGGTGGCAATGGTGTTGCCAGTTTTCGCCGCGAGAAATACATTCCTAAGGGTGGTCCTGATGGTGGTGATGGTGGTCGTGGTGGTAGTATTTATGCCGTAGCTGACCGAAATATTAATACGCTGATCGATTATCGTTTTGCTCGCATGTATCGCGCTAAGAACGGACAGAATGGTCGTGGCTCGGATCGTTATGGTAAAGGTGCGGATGACATCATATTGCGCATGCCTATTGGCACACTTGTTAAAGACATTAGTACCGGTGAGATCATTGCGGATTTGATCGAGCATCAGCAAAAAATTTTACTGGCCAAGGGTGGTACGGGTGGGTTGGGTAATTTACATTTTAAATCAAGTACAAATAGAGCGCCTCGACAATTTACAAATGGAGAAGAAGGGCAGGAATTTGATCTTAAGTTAGAGTTAAAAGTATTAGCAGATGTGGGCTTACTTGGCATGCCAAATGCTGGAAAATCCACCTTGATTCGTGCTGTCTCTGCGGCCCGTCCAAAAGTTGCAGATTATCCGTTCACCACACTACAACCAAATCTGGGTATGGTGCGAGTTGACCAAAACCGTAGTTTTGTTATGGCTGATATACCAGGTTTGATTGAAGGTGCTGCGGAAGGTATTGGGCTTGGTCACCGTTTTTTGAAGCATTTGACGCGCACTCAGTTATTG